>DASSAF010000120.1:0-2858 GCA_035685565.1 Nitrosopumilaceae archaeon
CATATCCACAAAAAACTAGCAATGACAGAAATGACATCAAAAACAGATGCGTGGATAAATGTCAAATAAAATCAAAGATAAGGTAGGAAAGCTTGCTGGAATTGAGGTTCTGGAAAAAAACGGCATAGACCTAAAGAAACTAAGAAAACTTATTGTTGCTGGTGTGGGATCAGAATTTGCAACGTATTACTATTATACAATACTCAGAATGCATTGTACTGGCCTAGATGGGGAAGGCATTAAAGAAATAGTTGAAGACGCTAGGATAGAGGACAGAAATCACTTTGAGGCTATGACGCCACGGCTTTATGAGATTGGTGGAAATCTTCCAAGAGATCTTAGACAGTTTGCAGATATTGCAGGCTGTCCTGACGCATTCCTGCCAAAAAACTGGGAAGATATAGACGAGATTTTGAAAGTCCTTCTTGATGCGGAAAAATGCGCAATTCGTTCATGGAGTGAAGTGTGCGATTATACTGTTGGCAAGGATCATCGAACATATGAAATTGCTCAGAGAATAATGGGTGAAGAGATAGAACACGAAGCTTGGTTTGTAGAACTGCTATCAAAAAGACCATCAGGACACTTTAGAAGGGCAATTGTAGGACAGTCTGATTCATAGTTTTGTTTTATTAAAGTAGATTGCAAAAAATCTAATTAAATTAATTGAAGATACTAAGATTTGTATTATGTTGACAAAAAGCAGAAGAAAATCTGATCTGAAACACAAATATTTCTTGATGTACAAAAATGTAACTAACATATACCAACATGTAAGCGCGGCTTAATAATTGGTTTTATCAATGAAAATAACATGACTCAACAACTGCAACATGAACACAAGTGGGCTGTCACATCAGACCGCCACTGGCAATGCGATACATGTGGAAAGAGATTTGGATAACCAAAACACTTTCCAATTTTTTTATACAAATATAGGATTTTAGAATCTTTTACCTTGATTGAAATACCATGTCAGTCTAAGAATAGTTTCACGATACTTTTACAACCCACACAGACATACAAGACTTATGAAAAATTTTGACATTGAAGACACATGGCATTATCATAATGGTACCAAGCATCCAGATGGAATTTTGCTTAGAAGATCTCACACATATCATCCTGCGCTTAGACCTATACCATACAAGATTTACAAGAATGTTCCAAAAATCAGCCTGTCTTTAGACAAAGAACCTATCGGAATTTCTGCCCTTGACGCAATTTCAAATATTTATGATTCCAAAGTAGATATGATTCCTGACCTAAACGTACTAACAAGAATACTTTACTACTCAGGTGGAATCACTAGAAAGATAAAATTTCCTCCTCCTGTTGGTGAATTTGAATTTCGGGCTGCTTCATGTACTGGAGCGTTATATCATATAGAGATCTATGTTGTTTGTTCTGATATTCCAGGGCTTGATGCAGGAGTATATCATTTTGATCCAAAGGACCTAAAATTAAACGTCCTACGCAAAGGAGATTTCAGAAAGGTACTTGTCAATGCAACTGCAGATGAAGAGTTTGTCAAGCAAGCTCCAATTACGTTGATTTTTACTGATGTTTTTTCCAGAAATTCCATAAAATATCAAGCAAGAGAATATCGTCATGCGTTTTGGGACTGTGGTACCATCATTGCTAATACACTATCCATTACATCGGCACATAAAACTTCATCAAGATTAATTTTTGGTTTTGTTGATCATTCCATAAATAATCTACTTGATTTGGATTCTAAGAAGGAAGCATCACTTGTCATGTTACCAATAGGGCATTCAAACAAACCGATACCCAAATCACCACCTCTTGTATCAATCAATGTTGAATCTGTAAATTCTGATAGCGATATAGATTATCCTGAAATCAATGCCATGCATGATGCGTCTTCACTTTGTAATGTCAACGAAGTAAAATCTTGGAGAAAACATTTTGTCATACCTCAATATGCTGCCACAGATTTGATTCCCTTGGGAACTCAAACACTTACAAACGATGCCATTGAAAAAGTCATTCTCAGGCGTGGTTCTACACGTGCGTTTTCGCATGATTCAATAAATTTCGAACAGCTATCTACAATTCTCAAAAGATCAACAAATGGTATTGATGCAGATTTTCTTTCTAAATATGATATTATCAACGACTTGTATCTTATTGTAAATATGGTTGATGGATTGCCACCAGGTTCATATCATTATGCAAGAAAAAGTGATTCCCTGCAATTGTTACGCAGTGGGGATTTTAGAGAAATATCAGGAAATTTGGGATTAGGCCAGGAATTACCTCGTGATGCAAGCGTAACGATTTTCTTAATGGTAAATCTTCAAAAGGTTTTGGAAAGTTTTGGAAATCGCGGTTACCGTATTGCCCAGCTTGATGCAGCAATTACAGGTGGTAAAATGTATCTTGCAGCATATGCTTTGAATATTGGGGCTACTGGCCTTACCTTTTATGATGACATGGTAACTAATTTCTTCTCACCACACGCAAAAAACAAGGATACCATGTTCTTGATTGCACTAGGTAAGAAGGCAAAATCTTTTAGTTGATAATAAATTAGGTATGTTCCACAATGAAAGAAATATTAAAACGCTATAAGAAGCATAGAGTTGGCAATGTAATTTGATTTATTATTTTGTTTAGTGATTTTTAGATATGTTTTGGATCTAACAATATCATTTTTCTTCCAACAGAGTAATCATTGCCGCATTTTGGGCAGTTAAAATTATTCCATCCTATTTGATCAAGAACTATTTCTTCATCGGAATGATTTGCGCATGTTAATCTTTGTTCCATAAAAATGATATAATATTTTTCTTAATAAGCAGGTGTGCTAGATCAGATATGACAATTGAGTG
>DASSAF010000121.1:0-4830 GCA_035685565.1 Nitrosopumilaceae archaeon
GGCTTTGACTGGAATAAACATGGATTCTAAGCTTCGTGACCATGTAATTGAGGAATTATTCAAGGTCCCTGAGGTAAGAGAGATATCTGAGGTTACTGGTAGGTTTGATATTTTGGTTACAATGTATGCAAAGAATTTGGATGAGATGCATAGATTAATTTCAGAGAAATTAGGTCGAATTCAGGGTGTACAACGTTCTGAGAGTTTTATTGAGATGAAAAGAACAACCAAGCCCATGCCCTATAAACCAGTAAAGTAGGAGTTTATTCAACCTATAAATAACTAAAAAAGATCAAAAAAGAGGAGAAAGAGTGTTAACCACAAAGGCAAGCTCAAGAATCAAGGTATACTACGAATTAACTAAACCAAAAATTTGGTATCTTTTAGTTTTCACCGCATTTGGTGCAGCTGTTACTGCATCAAATATTTATCATATTGAAATTTCTCTTGCCACATGGGCTTTGATGTTAGGTGGTGTTGCTGCAGGATCAGCTGCAGCAAATACGTTGACTAACTATCATGATAGAGATATTGATGCAATTATGGAAAGAACGAAGAACAGACCAATTCCAAGTAGAAGGATTTTTCCTCCTGAAAAGGCAAGAAATTTTGGATTAATTCTTGCAGTAATTTCTCTTGTATGTTCATTTTCCATTTCTTTTACTAGTTCTTTTTGGAATGGTATATGGGCTGGAATTTTTATGGCTTTTGGATTAGCAGACAACATTCTAGTTTACAGCTATTTACTAAAACGAAAAAGTAGAACTAACATAGTTTTAGGTGGTTTTTCAGGAGGAGCGCCAGCAATGATTGGATATGTAGCAGTGACTACTCATGGTTTATGGGATCTCGGATTAGTAATGGCCGGACTAGTATTTGTCTGGATACCCATGCACATATGGGCACTTACATTGCATTTCAAAGATGATTACAACAAAGTAAATGTGCCAATGCTTACTGCAGTACAATCAGAAAAAACATCTGTCAGAGTAATAGCAGGAACAACACTCATGATGGTTCTCTTTAGTATCATTCCATTTTTTCTTACAAATAATGGAGAGAAAATAGTAAATGATGTTTATTTGTATACTGCAATAGTTTCAGGTGCAATAATGTTAATTCTCAGTATTTGGGTTTTAACTAAACCATCAGAAAAGACATCTTGGACATTATTCAAATTTTCTAGTCCCTATCTTGCAATATTGTTTATTGGATTAATGATAGGTTCTATCCATTAACTAGTCAAAACCAGGCGCAATTTTGCAAGGTATTAGTTTAGATAATCTTTCAATGAGATTTTATCTTTTCCCGGAATTTTTGCTATTTCAAATCCTTCTGGTTTTTTTAAAAGAGGTGTTGTTGCATCAATTCCCAGTTTTGCAGTAAGCAGTTTTTTTTGATCACTTGAGGGGTCCAGACTGGAACCTCTGACCTTTTTTATGATTGTCAAGTTTTTGTCTGCCTGGAATCTAGTAGCCATGGCATATTCTACACTTGCTGCATTAGCTGGATCAATATCATCATCTACAACTGTTACCATTTTCAACGACCTATGTGCTGCAAAAGTTTTTTCAATTACTTTTTTTGCATCAGAATCTTTCTTTTTTGAAATTTGTACAACGGCATGAAGCCAGTTGCAACCACCATCACTCATAACAACTTTTTTTGTCCTAGGAAACTCTTTTCTAACATCACGGTTTAGTTTAGCTTCAATTGGCATCCCCATTAACAATCTATGTTCTGAATAACCAGAAAGAATATCGTGAAAAATTGGATTGTTTCGATAGTATAAATTTTCTAGTTCAAAAACTGGCTGTTCCCTTTTAAAATCATAAGTCCTAAGCATTTCAACCATCCATTCCTTGTGAGTTTTATCTTGTAGAATTTTTCCTTCCATAACTATTTCAGCAGTAGATGGTACTTTGATACCAGAATATGGTGTCTTAGTCAAGGTTAATTTATTTCCCAAAATTGCATTTGCTATTTCTAACTCGTCTTTTCCCCAGTCTGCTTGATATGCACCAGCTATAGAAATTGCAGGGTGTACACCAATAGTTATTACTACTCTTAGATCTTCACCATGTTCTTTGGCACGTACAAACGTGCGATGCAGATGTCTTCCTTCTACCATTCTCACAGAAAAGTGAGTCTTATCAAGCGGCATCAATCTATGAAATGATGAATTTTGTGTCCTAGTTTCTTGGTTTTGTGTATAAATTATAGATGAAGTAATAAAAGATCCTGATTCTTTTTCAAAGTGTCGTACAATAGGTAAGATAGACAGGTCTTTTGATCTATTTTCCATAAATTTGGCATCTGAAACAATCTTTGGTTTTTGTGCACCATTAATTGCAAGGATTATCTTTTGGTGAATGTTAGATTCTTTTGCATTAACTGCTTTGGCAAATCTTGCCCTAGTACCAACTAGATTTGCTACTAATCGAAATGTACTTTCCTTTATATTTTCAAATAAAATTGCGTTCCCACCGTCTATTTTTTCAGTAAGAGCAGCGATCTCATATTTTGTAGATACTTTCTTTTTTACAACAGATAATTCATTTAGTTTTTTTATCTGGCTGAGATAATACCGTAAATCAGTCATTATTTTATAATCTCCATTATTTCATTCATGAGTACTTTCATAGATTCCAACCCAAGTTCTTTTTGTATGTTAAGTGATGCAACACAAATTCCATTTATGCCAGAGGCCAATCGTTCTGAAACCATTTTCAAAAAAAAAGAATCTGATTTTGATGGGATCACAGTAGCTGTACTAATACGAGTTCCAGAGCCGATTGACACTATCATAGCTCCAATTTTTTCTTTTCCTTCAGTTATTGAAATAAAATTTCCATTATCAAAGGGAACTACCTGAACTAAGAATTCTCGATTATCCACTTTGACGGTTTTTTTCTTATAACCGACTTGGGACATCAATAATCTACGTCAGCTACGCCTTTATTGCTACCGGCTCGATCGCTACCTTCTTAGAAACTTTTGCCGTTTTAGCCTTTTTTGTAGCCTTTTTTGCTGCTACTGCCTCTACCTCAATCTCTTCTACTTCTGCAGCCTTTACAGCAACAGATTCTAGTTGAGAGTCAGCTTCAACTCTAGCACGCAACTTTGCTTTGTATTTTAGGTTTCTTGGTTTTGTTCTAAGTCTGTATCCGCAGCATGGGCACCAGAGACCTTCCCATTTTATGAAAATTTCACAAATCTGGCATCTCTTCTGTCCTGATGCATAACGACCAGTACCTACTGGCTTTTGCGCCTTGTATCTTGTGCATATTCCTTTACATGTCATTTTTCTCTAGTCACTATTCCTTGAATTATTATAGTAATACTAAGTATTTAAGCATGGATCAGAAATTTCTATATTAAATAAAGAAATTTATTGTAAAAATTATATCAGTCGCTCTTGAACAATTCTAGAGTTTTCAGGAAAAAACTGAAAAAGCGATATAAATATGTATGGTTTTTAAAAAATTAAAATTTTTCAATTTTTATAACATATTTTTACAACTATCATATAAGCATTTTTTATACAATGACTAATTTTTACATAATATATTAACCAGTTCTTGAAAGTGGCAAAATTAAGTGTCTGTATCCGCCTCTTTGTGTAATGTACCTTGCAGACATTTTATCACGTTCTCCTCTTTTGTTATGATTTTTAATTTTTAGTGAAGTCTTTCTCTCATCTACAATTTCTAATTCAAAATGTGAACAAAAACTAAGATTTAATCTATCAATTATGTGACGAGCTATTTTCATATTTCCATTTCCTATTTTAACAATTTTTCTATCAGCTTTCAGTCCTGCCAAGATTCCAACTATGTGTGATATTAATTCATCAAGGGATGTATAAGTTGAGCTTTCAATTTCATTTTGATAGTAAAAAACAGAAAGTCCGATTCTGTTGCCTGGGTCTATTCCTAAAACTAATGTACATTCATGGAAACCAGCTTCAAGTTTTTGTGTTATCAGGCCTTTTATTACAGTTGGATCTGCATCAAATTCTTCAGCACATAGAACAAAATTACTTGCAATTTCATGTGCTTCCTGCATAGTAGTAAGAATAAGTCTTTTGTCGGTATTAACTATTTCAGTAGGTAATATAGAATCATAATTCATTTTTAAAAATTGTAGCATCTTTACAAATTTGAAATAGTAACGTCCCTGAATTGTTGCAACAGCAATATTGTTTTGTGAGTAATATGCTATGCTTTTATATTGTTTAAGTAAAATTTAAAGTTTTTACATATAATAAAAATAGTAATAAATTTAAGAAACTGGAATTTTATCTAGTAAGTTTATCTGCAATATTATTAAATTCATCATTTGTAAGTTTTGGTTTTTTGCTAAACATACTATGAACCGGTCCTACAGAGTCATCAGTATTACGTGGAATGATATGCACGTGAACATGAGGAACCTCTTGTCCGCTTTCCTTACCATTATGAATAGCTACAAGTGAGGATGAGGCTAGGCGTTCCATTTTTCCTGTTAAAATTCTTACAACCTCAAATAGATCTGAATTATCCTCTTTGCTCATTTCCTGAATTTTGACGTAATGTTTCTTTGGAATAACCAGCGTATGGCCTTTTGTTAATGGAAATGCATCTAAAAATGCCAACGATTTCTCAGTTTCAGTTATTTTCATTGATGGAATCTTACCCTCCACTATCCTACAAAAAATGCAATCCATGTTATTTTACTCTTCAAAGTATTGTAAAACCTTTTCAAATGTTATAATTCTTTTAAAACCTCTAAGATTCCTGTCCTATCAGAGGCATTTGGCATTTGTTCCAAGTATTTTTCAAAGTCATT
>DASSAF010000122.1:0-2414 GCA_035685565.1 Nitrosopumilaceae archaeon
TCTCCTTGGTACGATACCATAGCTATTCCGTTTTTTTTGTCAAGTGCTAGCTGTTGTAAATAATAAACTGCGGAACCGCCAACCAACATTCCAGCTGGGGAGATTACTACACATGGTTCTTTTAGAGCATGTTTTCTTTCCTGCTCGCCTCTTATCCACTCAGCATGGTTGATTGAATCTGCAAATACCTTTGAATCACGTAAATATTCTGGATATCGAAGCATTATTTCATTAACCTTGACTGCCATTCCATCCATGATTACTTTGTGCTTGAATTTGGCATTTTTTAGAACACATGCAATTTCTTGTGACCTTTCAACTGAAAACGAGGGCACGAAAAGGGAACCTTTCCTGTCTAAAACCTCGTAAGCAAACTCGATGAGTTTTTTCTCAGCTTCTTCTCGTGGCATCTGATCAGTCTGGGAATAGGTACTTTCTGTAATCATTAAATCAATTTCGCCAAAGTCAAGATCAGCTTCTCGTAACATTCTAGATCCTCGTGGATTTATGTCTCCAGTGTAGAAAAGTCTCTTACCTCCTGATTCTACTATGACTGAACCACCACCAACAACATGTCCTGACTCGTGGAGTTCAAAGGATGCATTGCCACGAGTAATTTTTTGCTTGAACTCTATCTCTTTAGAATGCATAATCATATTGGAAACTTCTGGCATCCCAAATGGGAGTGTGTTTTTCCCCAACCTTAACATATCCTCGATCAAAAGTCTAGAGAGATCTAGTGTTGGTGCTGTTAAATAAACATCCATACCATCATTTACAAAAAGTGACGGTACATTACCTGAGTGGTCAAGGTGTGCATGTGTGATAACTACTGCATTGATATCTTTGGGCCTTACATGCATTGGATATGCAGGTTCTTTTCCCAATGAAACACCATAGTCCAAAAGAAAATTAGCGCCATCACAATTAACTTGAAATGCCGATCTACCTACCTCTTGGGCAGCCCCAAGTACTTTTACTTGCAAGAATTCAAAGTCTTCTCAAAGCACCTTTAAACCTTTAGCGTTTTTCAATCTATCAATTATAATATCCGTATAATTTACAAAAGACTTAATTAGATCAAATAAAGATGATCTGACCATGGGTAGAACCTTTGAACAATGGTGGAATACCATCCCAAAAGACCTTCGAGACAAAGTTCGAAAGGGCGATGAGGGAAACAAACCATTACTAAACCAGATAAATTGGATTTGGGTTCATAATATGATGAATCAAAAGGGTGATCTAAATCCTTCTGCCGCTGAATTACTTGATTGGGTAACGAGCGGACAAATAGACGCAATGCGTCAAACCAAGAAGTAAAATAATCATTATACTTTCTTTTTTGTTTTTTATTTTCTATATTCCACTGTGAAAAATTTCTATAACTCTGTTATGAATTTTGCAGATGGTTTAAATAGCAAACGGTGAAGATCAAAACAGAATGCCAATAGCAATCATTCCAGACATAGATGAACAAAGATGTATAGGCTGTGCGCTTTGCGTAGAGATCTGTACTTCTCTTGGTCCAGACGTACTTCGTGTCAAGCCCGTTGAGGGTTGGAAGAGAGGTAAAGCATTTGTCTTTTATCCAGAAAGATGCATCTCAGACGGTGCATGCATCGGAGTTTGCCCAACAAAAGCAATCTTTTGGATGAGACCAATGAACTACACTGCTGGTCAACCAGTTCCTCTCCACAAGAACGGAGTATTCGTAAAAGGCTGGGCAGAAGACGCCGCACTATAAGCGGAATCTGTTCTCGCACTCTTTTTTATTATTTTTAAATGCGATTAAGAAATTTTATTTTGATCTTTTTTGGAAGCATTTTTGCATAATGTTTTAGAAATTTATCATTTGCAATGTATGCTGTTTTAAAGCCATTGTTTGTAAAGAATTTCTTCCAAGTATCTGTAAACTCTGGAAATTCCTCTTCACTAAATGATAATCTTGGCATAACATAGTGTGCTGCTGGATACATATCAGATATCTCAAGTGGGATTATTCCAAGGAAAGGATTGAATTGACAGAACTGGATGTCTTCGTAATTTTTGGCAAATTTTTTTCTTAGTTTGTTATATTCTTCTGAAAGATAAAACGGTCGCATTGTTCCATCTGGTATTATTATTATTGTATCCTTGTTTGACTTGAAATTACGAACCGTATTATGAAATGCCGTTATTTCTGGGCGGTACTGATCTTCCTTTGAATACAGAAAGATGGCTTTTTCCTTGAATCTAGGAGTCGTATCCATAAAATACTGATGATTTTCAGTAAAGACATCTATAGTTTCGAAAAGCTTGGGATGTGATCTGGCCTTTTTGAGAACATATTCCCACAACCTTCCCTCATGGATGGCCTCCTTTACCCTGTCTACTTCAGCTTTTATTGTGTACAAGTTGTGTAGTGCAATCCG
>DASSAF010000123.1:0-13303 GCA_035685565.1 Nitrosopumilaceae archaeon
GAGGCAAATCTTCCACAGTGCGAGGACGAGACGGAATCATAGTAACGGTGTTAGGCGAGGAAAGATTAACAATTTTGGAATTACTTGCATTACCAAACTCTACGTTTGAGATTGGAGAAAGAGTATACATTGGAAAAGAAGGACGAACAAAAATCCTATCAGTTTTGGGTAGGTTAGAGTATAATGAAATCTCATCAGCAGCGCAAAGCGAGCTTTCAGGTGTGGTAGAAAAGATTGTTTTACAAAACGAACAAAGATTTGTGGATTATCTTAACAACGCACAGCCACTAACGCCAAGGATTCATGCGCTAGAATTAATCCCAGGAATAGGAAAGACATACATGAAAACAATGCTTGAGGAAAGAGAAAAGAAAAGGTTTACTGACTTTACTGATCTGCAAAACAGAGTAGGACTAAAAGAACCAATAAAGCAAATCGCAAAGAGAATACTTGAAGAAATTACTGGCGAGACCAGAATGAATCTCTTTGTGAGACGATGAAAAAGCGACAATTACTTGGACAACATTTTCTAGTTTCGCAATCAACTGCAAAATCTATTGTTGATTTTGCAGAAATAACAAAAAAAGACACAGTTCTTGAAATTGGTACTGGTAGAGGAATCATGATTCCTTATTTGTGTGAAACAGCAAAAAAAGTGATATCTGTGGAAAAAGACAGGGAATTATACTCACAGGCATTAGAAAAGTTTGAGAAACTTCCTAATCTAACATTAAAACAAGGAGATGGTTTTAAGATGGATCTTGATTTTACGATTTTTGTATCAAATCTTCCATATTCTGAGAGCAGAAATGCAATAGAATGGCTTGCTCAAACAAAGTTCTCTCATGGAATAATTATGGTCCAAAAGGAATTTGCTGAAAAACTTGTAGCAAAACCAGGAAGTAAAAACCACAAGGCAATAACGGTGATTGCAAATCATTGTGCAGAAATCAAACATATGATGGATGTAAAAAGATTAGATTTTTCCCCTCCACCAAAGGTAGAGTCTGTCGTACTGAAATTGACTAAAAAACAACAAATCTCAAAAGATCTCATAAATACAGTAAACAAGCTTTTTTCATACAGAAGAAAGACACTTCATAATGTTGCTAAACAATTTGGAATTTTGGTTGATTCTGACAAAAGATTTGAAGACTTGACAAACGGTGAAATAATTAATCTTGCAAAACAAATCAATAAAGACTGAATATTATTTGCCAGCAGAAGATACGTTATTTTTTGCAAATCACATCCAAAATGAGAACGGAAAATCTGCCCTTGACATTGGCACGGGTTCCGGATATCTTGCAAATGTTTTGTTACCAAACTTTGAAGTTGTAGTAGCAACTGACATTAGCTTTGACGCAACAAAGAAAGCTCACAATTTAATCCAAAATTGTATCTGTTGTAATTCTGCGGATCCACTGGTTATGAAATTTGATCTTGTCATTTGCAACATGCCTTATCTACCTTCTGAAGAAATTATTGATCCAGCAGTTGATGGTCTAGATGAAGGATTAGTAGTACCTCTTCAAATAATAAAATCCGCAAAAAATGTCATAAAAAAAGGAGGCAAAATGATATACTTGACATCATCACTTGCAAATTACAAAAAGTTATTGGAAGAAACTGAATCTTTGGGATTTTATACAAAGATAATGGCAACAAAGAAAATGTTTTTTGAGGAATTGATCTTAATTGAAGCCGTGTTAAAATGAGAATTGTAACAATTCCATTAAACCATGATAGCATTTTAATGAGACTTTACATTAAATGATATCATGAAAGCCACTTTTGGTGCAGGATGCTTTTGGCATGTTGAGGCATTATTTAGACAAGTAAAAGGAGTAAAATCCACAACAGTAGGATATCTTGGCGGTTCTCTTAAAGATCCTACCTATGAAGATGTGTGCTCTGGACAAACTGGACATGCTGAAGTAGTTCAAGTAGAATATGACCCAAACATGGTATCATATGATGATCTTCTTACAATCTTTTGGAATAACCACGATCCCACTACATTGAACAGACAAGGTCCAGATGTGGGAGATCAATACAGATCTGCCATATTTTTTCATGATACAGAACAAGAAACAACTGCAAAATCATCAAAAGAAAAATTACAAAGCTCTGATAAATTCAAGGACAAGAAAATTGTTACTGAAATCATTCTGGCATCTTCGTTTTACAAAGCGGAAGATTACCATCAACAATATTTTGAAAAGTGCGGACTGCATTAACAAAATTTAATTTTCGTTATTATTGATTATTATTTTCTCAGTTTTTGTGATGCAGTCTGTGCAATGACTTCGGCCATCTTCGAGGTTGTGGCATTACCACCAATATCATAGGTAACATATTTTCCTTCATTGATCACTTGTTCTGTGGCTGCAAATATTGCATTTCTTATTTGAGCTTCTCCAAGATATTCAACCATCCAAGCTCCTGACAATATAGCGGCTGTGGGATTGACTTTGTTCAAACCTGTGTATTTTGGCGAACTACCATGAGCAGGTTCAAACATGGCATATTTGTCTCCAATATTGGCAGAATATACGTTACCTATTGAGCCTATATTGCCAGACGCACACTCTGATATTATGTCCATAAACAGATTTGTACTCAATAATACTGAATTATTGAATCTCTCTGGATTTTTAACAAGCTGCTGAGTCATATTATCAATATAATATTCTTCAGTTTCAATTCCCGGATTCTCTAATACTGCTTTTTCAACTTCGGACCAGAATATGCCATCAGTTTCTTTGAGTATGTTTCGTTTTGTAATGGCAAAGATCTTTTTCAAGCCATATTTCTTTGCCCATGAAAACGATGATCTTACTATTCTTTGACAACCTTTACGTGTAGTTTTTCTTATTGCTATTGCAGCATCGTCCGATATCTTAAACTCAATTCCGGCATAAAGGCCCTCTGTGGCTTCTCGAAAACACACAAAATCTAGCTTTTTGTTTGGTGACAGTCTATCATATGTCTTGATCGGTCTTATATTACTATAAAGTTCAAATTTCTGTCTAATTGTAACGGCAACGCTTCGAGGTGCATTTGGGCGAGGAATTGTAGTTGTTGGTCCTTTGTAACATGCATCACTTTCCTCTAATAGTTTCATTGTAGAATCAGGAATGTATGTGGCTCCACCATGTTTTTCCCATTGTTCTGAACCAGCTTCGCATAAGATCAATTCTGTTTGGGAATTACAGGATCTTAGTACGTGTAACATTGCATTTACAAGTTCTGGACCAGTACCATCTCCTTTAATTATTGCAGATTTTTTCCCCAAAACATTCCAACGTGGTCGAACCAGTATATTTAACTCTAACTAAGAAATTTTCATAACATTACACGGAACAATTAATTTTAAAACAAAAACCCAATCCTTAAACGATGATTTGACATTGATAAATTCAATATGAAAATAGTACAAATTTCAGATATTCATGTTGGATCTCAATTTCAAGAAGAAGTTTTTGATACTGTGGTAGGTGAGGTAAATGAACTGGCACCTTCTGCAATACTTGTAACTGGGGATCTTACCAATGAGGGACTACTCAAAGAATATGAAAAATGTAAAGAAAAATTCTCAAAGTTTGAAGCAAAAAAAATTATTACAATTAGCGGAAATCATGATTATAGAAATACTGGGTATCTGTTATTCAAAAAGTACTTTCCATTTGATGCAATAAATGAGCTTGATGATAATACTGTCCTGATAACTTTGGGTACGGCAAGACCAGATAGGGATGAAGGCGAGGTTGGATACAGACAAAATTTGTGGCTTGAGCGTACTTTAAAAAAATATGAAAAAAAGAGCAAGATAGTTGCCATGCATCACCATCTTGTAGGCGTACCTGATACTGGAACTGATAGGGTGACAGTAATTGATGCTGGTGATGTATTAAGAACTGTACTTTCAGGAAAAGTTGATCTTATTTTATGTGGTCATAAACACAGGCCCTGGATTTGGAATTTTGGAAATCTATTGATAGCAAATGCTGGAACTGCTTCATCAGAAAGAATGAGGGGATTGTTTGAGAACACATATAATATTATAACAATTGAAAAAAATAAAATTAAAATTGATTTAAAAATTGTGGGAGGAAAACAAATACCCATGCAAGATCTTGTTGCACATTACAAGCGTTTTGGCGAAGAGTAATCTAGACTGATCATTAGTTCAAAATATAGTGACATCATAGGTGCTAATTCTGGCGGATCCTAACATGGAACTAATTTTTAGTAAGGTATGTACAAGTTAAAACTATCTCTTAGCCTCTGCATTGATGGAAACACCAGCCCACGAGTCATACATCTTTTCGTCCTGTATCCATGAATCAGTTCCACCAAAACCAATCCTGAAAATTTTTCCCGGATCAAGCTTGAACTCAACCTCTTTTGAAAACCAAACACCATTTGTATGATTATAATCAAGTAATGTGGTTTTATTTATAACGAGATCTGGATTTTCGCCAAGGATAAACATGCTAAGCGTACTATTTTTTCCCAAATCTGTAAGAATAAGATCATCTTTTTTTAGAAATTTTCCTGAAACCTTGACCACACCATCTGCAGGCGTGACGTATTCATCAGAGTATCCCATAAAATAATATCCAGAATCAGAGGAACCAATGGTATCGATTGCTATTGCCGTGCCAACTAGCGTATTAAGTTTTGATAGGTGAGCAAAGCAATGAGAAGTGGGACTATTACATATGGATTTGATCTTAACGTCATACAGGTTTTCTTTAATGTAATTAGAGGTCCAATTCTTATTATTTTCATCTGAAAGTGTGATAGTTTCAAATTGGAATTGATTAGGAACTATTGAGGTAGACGCGTTAATCTTCTCTTCCAAGTTACCCACTCTTTTGTTTAATGATTCTGTGTTGTTATTTGTGCTTATAATGTTGGCTTGGATATCGGAAATTTTGTTTTGCAATTCAAGAAGACTGGATATTTCAATTTCTTTAATCAGAGTAACGTTAGATTCAAGTTGTTCAATTTTTACTCGTTGATTATCCAACAAAAGATTAGTTGAATTCAGTTCAGATTCCAAAGATTTGGAAATCTCTGATTTTTGGTGTAAATCATCGCCTAGTTTTTCTATTTCGGATTGAAGATTTGAGTTGATTTCAAGTATCCATCCAATAGATACCATTGAGATAGCAATGGCACTGATTGATACAATTTGTAAACTATCCACGAGTTTTTTGAGTAATATAATATCATTAAGAGTGGGGGTTCAATTGTTTTGTTAAATGGTTTTAATTATTTATTGCTGGCATAATTTGCCATGCCTGTAACATCAACTAAAACTACGGGTTCATCTCCAACTACCCATGCATCGTGTCCAGAAGGGATCACTGCAGCGTCACCAGGACCTAATTCCTCTTCCTGGCCTCCATCCATCACTATTTTCAATTGTCCTGATATAATATATTGAGTGTGTGGAGCCTCACAGCTTTTTGTTTTTGCAATTGGCTTTACGCTCTTTGACCACTTCCATCCAGGTTCAAGTATAGCTCTGCCAAAAGTAACACCGCTTACGGTTACAAGCTGAAGTTTACCTTTTTCAAACGACCTAGTCTCGTCAGGAGAATCCAAGCTTTTCTTTTGCATTCTTGCCATATCTTTTACGATGTAGAAGTTCTTTATTTCTTTTTACGAATATTTTAAAAAAAGATGTTATCTTAAAATTGAATCAACATATGATCAAACAATGAATCTAACTAAGGATAATTTAATATGCTATTCCAGTTAATCAAGCTAGATTAATTAACAGATCTAATTTCAGCACCTGTGTGCGGGGGTCGCCTAGCCTGGTAGGGCGTGGGATTGCTAATCCCATGTCCGTAAGGACCCGTGGGTTCGAATCCCACTCCCCGCGCTTTTTGCGATCAAACGCTTAGACTTAATAATGCGATTTCAAGATTCAAAAATGATGGTAAGGCGCAAAACTGTAAAACCAAAGTCAAGCGGTCCAAGAAACGTTACCACCGGTTTATGTCCAAAATGCGGAACAATTGGCAAGATTTTGATTATAGGTCTGACTGGCAGTGAGAAGGGTAAATGCCAAGCTTGCAACGCTGAATTTGTATTATAGCAAAAAACTGACAATTACCTCAATAAAATAAACCATAAATTTTTAAGATCAATTTCCAACCCTAAAATGGTATGACAGAGAACGAGGAGTCAATTTATGAACGTGTGGCAAGGCTTGAGGATGAAATTGCTACCTTAAGAAGTGAAATGGATGTTCTAAAAGGCACCTTGCGCAATAAAATAATTCGATATGAGCATAAATTGATAAAACATGGTACTGACGTTGAATCTATTGTTGATTAAATTTTTCTTTGATGTTTCTTATTAAACCCAAAACATAATCAACATCATCAGCCTCTGGTGCTATCTCAAGATATTTGTTCAAAGATCTTAATGCAAGTTCAAACTTTAACTGTCTTGATTCCAAAATTCCTCTATCCCTTATTTCTTCTGATGATTCTGGTTCTATTCCCAGTATCATGTTTATGCAGTGCAGTGCCATGGTATAGTTAAAGGATTGAGTGTACGAATTCTTCAGGTTTCTGCATATTCTAATAAGAATTTGTTCTGATCCAATTTCATTTAAAAAATCTGGTGAAAACTCCACACTTCCACCATAATTTCTATTTAATATTTCTTGCAAATCGTCAACGGAAAGTAGCTTTCCTCTATTGAAAGGGTCTAAAATTAATTCCTCGGAAAATTTCACAAGAAAATGACTTGGAAAACCAACGGGACGTAAATCTAATCCAATGTACTTTGCAACTTCCACATAGATTATAGATAACGTTATTGGAATTCCACTTTTTTTATCCAGTACAACATTTAGAAAATTATTTTTTGGGTTGTAGTAATCATCACTATTACCACTAAACTCTAACCCATCAAACATGTATTCATTTAACATGGAAACAAGATAAGTGGGATTTTTTTTCTCAGAGAGAGAATTTTTTAGATCTTCACCAATGACATGTAATTTTTGAACATATTCAGATATGCTCAGATCTGGATATTCTAGGGTTTGGGATAGTTTTAGACATTTTTCAACAAGGGTGTATGAGGGATTTTTGGAAAAAGATATCCAATCTGCAACAATTGGATCAAAGTCTTGGCTCATAATCTTTTCAGATATGTTTCTGGATTTTTCAACTCCCTAGTTGTTGGTGGGGTATCAATTAATGTTCGATACGTGGCTTTACCAAGCTTTGCAAATACAGTTGATGTGAAATCCATTCCCATGCTTTTTCTTACTTGGTATGATGAAATGTCTGTATTTGCAAAGGTGACAAGATAATCCTGAAACTCCTTGTCATCTTTTAGTACGTTTTGAACTGCAAACTCTGCCATCCCTTCCATTGTAGAAAATGCGGCATGGTGAATTTGGATTGGCTTGAGCCATCGCTGATAAAAATCTAAAAGCTGCGGCAACATCTCAGAAATTTTAGGATCTATGGTAACTTTGGTAAAAGTCATCACGTCAGGACCCAGTACTCCTACGATAAAAGTATCTGGATTTAACATAAAAAATAGATTTGCTCTTCTTGCTATTGGAAATTCTTCAGGTACTGGAGGTAATTGTAAATATTCAGAAAGCTTGTTGACAATATCATCATCTAACGACAGAATTATCTTTGCTAATTCTTCATTTATGGAATTTACTTCCATGACTGCTTTTTTGTTGATATCATGTAAGTTACCTTGAATTGCATGAATTTGTTCCTCAAGTATGGTCATCTTTAATGCTCCAACATACCCTGAATTTACATATGCAAACTTTGCATCATATGACTCACCTTGTTTTTGTAGTATGATTTGGGGATAACTGGAAAGCACAAACTTGTTCAAAAATATGGTGGAATCTAGATAGTCACCATAAGTTGTTGATATCTTTGAAATGTACGACTTTGCATATGTAGAATAGACAAGAAATTTTACTGGATCCCTTTTCATGAGACGTGCCATCTCGTCGCTATTTTCATGAGCTATGGCAGTAAAAAGCTCGTTAACAAATTCAACAGAGTCTTTTGTGGCAAATACTTTTTTCCCTTTTAATTGTTTTAATTCAATTAAATCTAAAAATTCTAATTTTATTTCTGATGGAACGGAAATTCCGGTAAACTGGGAAATTTTATCTGACATCTTTGGGAAAATATTCCTTGATAATACCTCGATATCATCAAACTTGATTGTAGTTGGCAGTGCCTGTTTGGCGTTGGAAAGAGATTTTGTAATATCTTTCTCTTCGTTTATCTCAACTGAGAGCTGGTCCAATAATGCTAGTGCAAATTCATCAAATTCTTCCATCTTACTCGTGATAAATGTAAACCAATTTAACATTAACTTTGAGATCTCAAAGTACCTGCTTGGTACAGACGTTATATGGTAATTATCAGATCTGAAAATCTAGATTATTCTAATATTAAACGGATGTAGACATAATATCATGAAAGGTAAGAAGCCAAAGAAGATCGAAGAAGAAAAAAAAGAATTGGAACATGAAGAAGCAAAAGAAGAACTTCATCAAGCAGAATTAGCGGAAGGTTACGAACAAGACGAAAAATACGAAGAATCTCAGGATTAAACGTGTCAGTCAAGTCTTGTAATCTGATTTATTTGTCTCTATCCAAATGACAATCACAATTGCTCCCTTTTAGCATTTCATTTGTTTACAATCAGAGCAAATGTTTTGTCGTCAAAAATGATCAGAACTCATAAAATTGTTAATAGCTACAGTTAGATTGATTTTGCGGATAAAGGTAAAGGGACAGTATGGGATTTATTTAGTTTGTTCAAATGCAATTTCTACAATCAAAGATTATCACCAAAATTTCTTGTATGTTTATCAACCTCGTCTTGTGGAGATGGTGATTCTGTTTCATGCTTATGTTCAGTTTTATGACTACGCTGTGCCATTTTTTTCTCATGTTCCTCTCTTGAATGGTGCAGTCTATCACTTTCGTGGATGAACTCTTTTCCACATTCAGTACATTTGACTATAACATGATGATGCTCATGACGTGCGTGTTTTATCAAATCTTCGTATACAGAAAATTTCATTTTGCACTGATCGCAGCCAAATTTCTTTTTAAAAAGATTCATGCTTATAAAATCCATAATAAACTCACAGATAAGAATGTTTTACAGATTGTAAAAATTTCATATAGATGTGACCAAACTATGCAATTCACAGTCAACTAATATACTGGATTTTATATTACTAATAAGGAGTGATAAGAAAATTTGAAATTCTATATTGAATTTGAACCATGTAAAGAATGCAAAGATATGATTAGAGAATTTGAAAACTCTGATGAAACTCAAATACATGAAGACTCTAAAAAATTTTTACGACACATCACATACAATCACAGCGAGATAGTACAAGCCATAGTCAAAGATTTCCCAAAGGAAGCAAAAAGGGAAGACTTTTCTTGGTTCAAATAAAATCCTCCTTAAACTTTTCCTCTTGTTTTAATTATCTCATATCACCCAATATGTTAAACTAAATTTAGGGAGTACCGGGGGTGGGTTTCGAACCCACGACCTCCAGATTATGAGTATTACCCTTTGTGTGGACTGGCACTCTAGGCCAGGCTGAGCTACCCCGGCACAGATTACGCGTAATTTTTTATGCAATTAAATGTAATTGTTAGGATACAAGCAGATTTAAAATATGGGTAGTTTTAATTTTTTTGGAAAAAGGAATAGACCTTCTCAGGTCACAGTTTTTTTATCTTTTTTTTGCTTTTGCTTTTGATTTAGATTTTGCTTTGGCTTTTGCCATGCCAAGTCTCTCTTTACATAGCTATTAAGTGCTATGAAATACGTCAATTATCAAATTAGATCATATTATTTTTGATAATTTGATAAATTACATCACTTTTTATTGGACTAGATCATATTACCAAACAAGAAAGGAGGTGCAACGATGAGTTATAACGACGGCGGTTTTGGAAGATCTAACCGAGGATACGGAGGCGGCCGAGATAGAGATAGAGGATATGGAGGCAACAGACGATTCAACGACGGACCAAAACCAGTCGAAACAGGAAAAGAATACGACGTTACCATAACGGAAATTAGTAGAAAAGGAGACGGTATCGCAAGAGTAGAAGGCTTTGTGATATTTGTTAAAGATGGTAAGGCAGGTCAGAATGCAAAAATAAAGATCACCCAAGTAGGTGGACGATTTGCTTCAGCCGAAATAGTAGGTTCTCAATCCGCAGCAGCAGAACCTGCAGCCGAATAAGATTTTATCTTATCCAAAAAACTAATTTTTCCCAATTTTTATTTATTTTTAATTATTTTAAAACAAAACTGATTAGATTCACTGCGATGCAATTTTTTTCCAGTCAGTTTCTATCTTTGTAACCCATTGGAATTTTTTTTGTAGCGCAGATGTGTACAGTTTTTCCCATTCCAATCCTACCTGATCAGTCCATGCCTTGAACACTCTTGGGTCAATATAATTTCGAAGTGAGGTTCCAAGATTGTAGTCTTTTGTTTTCTCGGTAAGTTCTATTGTTAGCTTCATCTTTTCTTCTCGAAGCTTTTGTTTTTCACGCTGTTTCTCTGTTTTTGGTGGTGTCTTCCTTAGTTTTTCTAATGTTTCTTTCTTTTTGTTTAAGGATTCTTCGAAAGTCTTTGGAATTGTTCTTTTGTGGTTGCATGTGATTGCAGCTTCAAGATTTGCTAATTTGGCATGATATATCTTGATATTTTCTGTTTTTGAATCTAGTTTATCTACATTTTTGAGATAGTTTTTCACTACAGTAGTAGCAAGATATGTTCGGAAAACTTTGGCAGTAAGCCCCTTTACTATCTGTCCAAGGAACTCGTTTACATGTCTTGATGTAATTCCATCAAAAATTTGTTCGGCTGGTTTCTTTTTCTCTATAAATTTCTTAAAATTATCATATAATGTCTTATCTTGGCCGCTAATTGGAAGTGATTTTTGCCATCTTACGCTGTCCTTTCCTAAAAAGTCAAACTCGATAGCATCTGATTTTAGCTTGATGTGTTCAACTCTGAGCGTGGTTGCGCCTACGGTATCTGCCTCGTCAGGATCTTTTTCATCTCCTACTCTCATAGCAGTTTTGAATATCAAATAACAAACAGTTGCAATCCTTCTTACTTTTTCATCACGATCTGTCATTTTTTTAACTACGTTTTCTAGTACCTTGTCAACATGTTCGGATAATTTTATTGCCTTGTCGTATTTCATTTGATCACGTTCTTGTTTTAAATCAGACATATCAGAAAGCCAAACATACTTGCGTTTTTCTGTAAGATAATCTTCCCAGCTTGCAAGCCACATAAAGTCTGACTCATGAATAATTTTTCCCCAGTTACCTGGTGGTATCTTGGCTTCCTTTCCTAGATTTAGCGTAACATCTTTTTCTGAAATTCTTGGTTTCCATTTTCCACGTAATGGGTGATCTCCCCTTCCAATGAAAAGTCCTGGAGGTTCTGCCATCCAGTTTGCAACATCGACTTGTTTTCCATCAATTATTGCAATTCCGTATTTTGCCTTCATTTTTTCCTTGATCTCTTTTCTTGAAGCTGCAATCTTCTTTTTTTGATCTTTGTCTAGTGTTATCTTTGCATCTTTTTCCAAATCTACAACCTTGAATGCTGCAGAAAAATCAATATCTGATAGTGTGACGTTCTTGAATTTTGGAGGCAATACCTTTACGAAATCATCTAGAAAATTTTTACAAAAAGTTTTGTCTTGAACATACGGTGTATCTTTTTTCTTTGCCCACTGGTAGACCATTTCCTCTTGATCTAAACTTAGGGGTACCTTCTCGCCCTTGATCTTGATCGTTATTCCTTTTGATTCAAAAGGAGGCGGAAATGCTATGCCATTGTGTTGTAAAGTTTTCCATTTCATTTTAGATTATCACCAAATTTGTGCCTAAATCTGTTGACTTTGATAAAAATTGACTTGGCGACGTATATCAATCTAACCAATCTAGTTTGTAGACTGATTCTTTCTAAAAATTAACTAAATTCTAGAATATCCAGATTAAGGTTTTGTTATTTTAGGAAAAGAGCTCTTTTTTGATGTAATTTTCAAACTCTAAATCTGTCTTGTTCTTTTTTGCCTCAAGGAACATTATGGCATCATTTCCAACTACATATCGAGGTAATGGGTTTTCAGATTTTATTGCCTTGATGATTGTAGTTGCCACTTCTTTGGCGGGGGTCCCCATCTCTGACATCATGGTTATTCCCATGATCACTTTGTTTGTGATGTCTTTATATGCAGAATCTGATTTTAGAGATTTTTTTGTTGATGACATGAAATTCGTCTTTATGACTCCTGGTTCAATAATTATAACATTAATTCCAAACGGAGACAGTTCGTACCTCATTGATTCACTTAATCCTTCTATGGCAAACTTTGAGCTGATATATCCTGGAGAAACGGGAAAGCCTATTCTTCCAGCAACAGAGCTTACATTTACTATGATTCCAGATTTTTGTTTTCTCATTACTGGAATGACTGCTTGTGATACTCTAACTACACCAAAAAAGTTTGTCTCAAACTGTGCCTTTAGTTCCTCCATGGAAATATCTTCAAGGCATCCAAAGAGCCCATAGCCTGCATTATTTACTAAAATGTCAATTCTACCTTTTTCTTTAACAATTTTATTTATGGCATTTTTTACACTGTTTTCCTTATCAACATCAAGTTCAAGTGTTTCTAGTTTCAGATTTTCTTTTTTTGCAATTTCTTTGATAGTTTCTCCTTTCTTCGTATTTCGCATGGTGGCATATGTGAAGTAGCCTTCTCGTGCTAAATCTATCGCTGTCTCAAAGCCAATCCCACTTGAACTACCTGTTACTATGGCAACTTTTTCCATGATTGGCAATTAATATTGGTATTAATAATTTGTCTGATTTTTCTTATTATTGGTTAACTTTTCAAGTTGAGAAGAATATTTTAGAAAATAGTCTTAGATTGAATAATTTTTTACTAGACGAGTGGCTTATCGCCTTCTACTGGCTCAGAAACCTCTGTTGATTCGCCATCTTTGATTCTCTGTAAAATTTCCTCACATGCAAGCTTGTGCAAGTATTCGTTGTTGTTTCCACATCTATACGAAAAGGTGCATCTTGGACATCCTGACTCACTTTTGCAGGGACATTCTTTTACAATGTGTAAGCTGCGCTCAAACGCTTTTTCCAATCTGTCATATAGTGCCTTGCTTGCACCATTTCCACCAATGGCTCCATCATA
>DASSAF010000124.1:0-4162 GCA_035685565.1 Nitrosopumilaceae archaeon
CATACTAAGCTACAACACAACAAAGCACAATACCTCACTTAGTTTATTGATACAGCCAAATCCTGTGACACATGGCGCTACGTACAAGGTGGGAGGAGTGCTAAAAGATACTGTCACAGGAACCACGTTGAGCTCAAAGACTATACTTTTCAAAGCTGATAATCACATAACGATTGCAAGTGCTACAACAGACTCGTCTGGAAAATATCTGGTGTCAGCTTTGACAGCACCATCAGCTGGTTCGTACAGAATCCAAGACAAGTTTAACGGTGATTCGTTTTACAATAGTGGTACATCTCAAATGAAAACTCTTACCGTATCCTGAACAACTTTCTAAGAACAATCCTAAAGGTAGAATCAAGTCAAACTCTCTAGTTATTTTTAAAAAATACACCTTATTGTAGATAATGTGACTTTGAACACAGTTAATGTAATAGCATGTCTAGGAATAGCCATAGGGCAATATCATCAGTTGTAACATTGATAATTTTGGTTGCCTCAGTAGTACTGGGAACTGGAGTTGTTACCTTTGGCAATAGCATTTTTGTTGCACAAACTAATCAGGCAGCTATTTCTACCCAAAATGTTAAGATCTGGATTAATCCAGCAAGTTCAAACGGTATTGCATGGGCAGTAGCAGGCGTTGAAAACAGAGGTGATAAAATGGTATCAGTAAATACAATACAAATGCGTGGTGCATCTATTCCATATTCGAATTGGTATGTAGAAAAAAACCAAACTGCTGTTACGACTGAAAACTATCAGTCTCAATACGTCTTCAGTGGAACCGATACTGGTGGAATGATGAAAAGCAATACATCGCTTTCCTCAAATAGCGCATGTCCAGTCAATGATCCTAAAGTAATTAGAATTGATTTTGACGGCTCTTCTGGTTCAAAACCAATGCTCTGTCTGCGCCAGACAAATAATCCTGTTTCTCTCAACCCAGGTGAAAAGATGATTATCTATTTCAAGTTGCCAAATGGACTGCTTACTGCTCTAGATTCTGGTACGCCGACCAATGTGGGTATCTTTGCAGACAATGCTGGCGCACCAGTAAGTGTCATAGTTGGTAATTCAGACAAAAATTCTCAAAGCTCAGATGTATCAACAGTATTTGTATTTCTAGTACGTACTGGATTTCCTGACGAACCTAGTCTTATCTCTCTGTATCAAAAACATGCAAGATCTTCTGATATTGTAGCACAATTTTCCAAGCAACTACTTGATAATGGTGTAACAAGTCAAATTCCAAGTCAGCTGGCTACCACATATTTTTCAATAAGTGATATTCAAAACAATGCCGCAACACTTAGTGCAAATGGTTATACCTGGGTTGTCTATGATTTGGAATCTGGTTTATCTCCTGACGCAGAAATCTCTGATCCTATTGGATCTGTACAACAGGCATCACAGATAGCACACACCAATGGTCTGAAATTTATGGTGACTCCAGCTGGAATACCTTTACAGAATTTCCAAGCAATGTCTACATATTCTGATGGTTTTGTTTTGCAAGCACAGGACCTGATAAATGACCCAGATACTACATTACTTGTCAATACAGTAAGTAATTCAGTCAATGATATCAGAGCGGGTAATCCAAATTCAGTGATAATTCTTCAAGGCAGTACAATAAAAGATACCCCTGATCAGATGAACACTGCATATGATCTAACCAAGAACATGGTAGATGGCATAACAATTTTTTACAACCAGGATGTTAATGACATTCCAATGATAGCCCAAGTTCTAACCCATATTGATGGCATCAGCTGATCATTGTAATTTGATCAATGAATGACCTTATGGGCGCAATCTCAACGTTGTATTTTGGTTAAGAGATCCTTCAAGTTGTCAGTTGATTGTGGACCACCATAATATATCAAGAATTTGTTTATGTTTCCGCCATGCAAGGCGTTAATTGCCACTATGTTTTCATCGGGTGTTCCGCCTACTGGTGTGAGTGCAAGCTGAACAAATGTTAAGGTATTGGGGGATTTGTCAGAAATTTGCTTGATTATATTCTTCATGTTATTGCCTTCGGTGGCACCATTAGACAGTTTGAAGTATCCTTGGAATTGTATTACAAGAGAATCCGTATGTTGAGCTACTTGTGACCAATCCCAATTCTTCATAATTATTTGTCCGTTCTGTATTGTCCCGTAGGTTGGTGTGAACATTAACTTCAATTCATTTTCATGAGTAACCTTCAAAGCTCTGTCAAGCAGGGATATTGTTTCTTGCTGATTTGTTGTATATTCTGGAGTCTTATCCCATGGCTCAAAATCATAAGCGATATAGTCAATTCCTTTAGGTAACTTTGATACCTTTGACTCAATATCGTTTATACTGGCATACCAAACCAGTGTTATTACATTCACGCCAGGCTTTACCTTACTTTTGATGTCAGCAGCTTGTTGTAAAACAGATGATGCCTTAGAATCATCTGCAAGAGATGTGCTTACAATCAAATAATCTCCAGGCTTCAAATTATCTTCAAATAGTTGGATGTTGGCAGAGTTGCTGCTTGCAAGGAACGCTAAATTAAATTTCGAAGTTGGTGTAGATATGGGAGGTGGTTTTGCTTGAGATTGATTCTGAGTAGTTACTGGAGGAGTTGTTTCTTGAGGAGGCACTTTTGGTACCATTACTCCCCATCCTTGTTGTAAAAGACGTATTGATGTAGACTGTTTTACACAAGCAGCAGAATTATCACTTGCCTTCAAAATTAACTCTAAACCAGATTTGCACACAACATCTTTAGCTAAAACTCCCTTTTCCATCTGTTTTCTTGGAGATTCTATAGATTCAGCAAGGGAAAAAGGAGTGTTTGCAATAACCCCTATTAATAAAAAAATAATCAATAATACAACATAATGGTTAACATTCATCATTTCATATTGACTAATTTTTGTTTTATTTTAAGGATTGCTATACAATGTTAATTAAAGTCATTTACATTGCTCGCAGTTTTTGGATAAAAGTGCAACAGTTTGATTAATAAATCTGCATTCAAACAACAATAATGGATAATAAAATCTAGTATTTCCAAATTTGGCAGATGGTCTTTTTATTCTTTTACAAAATATCTGTGCCATGGATGGGGTATTTGAGGAAAGACAAAAAAATATGCTTTCAAGGTATGGAGAAAAATATTGTCAAATCGGCAATATTGATGATTCAGAAAGCTTACGTTATCTATTGCGTGAACTGTTAATATCTAAGAAATCTCATAATCATAATAATGATGATTGGATAACAATTGATAATCATTCTCATATTAAATTAATTTTGGAAAACTATGGAGATTCGGACAAAAGAAAAATTCTTACGCTAATATCGGAGACGCCAGTCCCAATTACTAAAATACCCCACATTTGTAATATGCCACAAACATCAGCTTATAGAAAGTTTACCTCGCTAATTCAAAACGGATTGATCGTACGAGGAGGCTTAATTTCCAGTCATGGAAGAAATTTAGTGATATACAAGCCAGTTTTCGAAAAGATACAGATTGATATAATAAAAAATAGAAGTACCCTCAAAGTCATACTGACAAAAAATTAGCCAGAATATTCTTTCAGTAGGTAGGCATCACACAGCCGGCTGACCCATATTCAACATGTATCAAATTTGAACACACACATCAATATCTATGGGCAAGTTTGAAATATCTACATGGAAAACGTGCTGATAACAAAGGAACGCATGAAACACATCGTAGATGCAGCGTACGACACAAGGAGTTTTCAGGCATTCATTAGTGTTATGACTCACGCTCAAACATGTAAGGAATGTTCAGTCCTATTTCAAGAATCAATGAAGAAGGCACGGAATCATATAGCAATTGAACTAGTCTGACAATTTGAAAATGTCATTGTGATGGAAAAGAATATACCAAAATCGTTTGTGGTATATGGGAAATAACTAAAACCAGATATTTGGATTAACGACGTCAAACTTTTGACAATGATAACAAACGCACGCACTTGAAAGTAAGGACTAGTTATCTTTTAGCGTAAATAGGCCTAACATGACTCGTCCCTTGTCCGTTATGTAATACATCATATTGAAACCAGCTGGTTCCTTTCTGACAAAATTATACTTTACACAAAAATGGAGATAGTTTAGAAAAGATTTTTTCATTCGTATGTTTGAT
>DASSAF010000125.1:0-2438 GCA_035685565.1 Nitrosopumilaceae archaeon
AGAAAGTTTTACTCTTGCATCATTTATATCATCATGTGAAAGTGCTCGCATGATTAGTGTTGCATGTTTTTCCATTCCTTTAATGGCAATTGTAGTTTTAAGTAAATAACCAGTAACTACAATAGAAAAAATTAAAGTAACAATTCCAAGTATGAAACTAAAATCATATTGGTTTAGGTAATGTAGTGTAACATTTAGAAAATAAAATATTGATGCAACTATAGATGTGACTGAAATTGTAAGAATTAAACCTCCAATCTTCTCAATAGTTGGATTATTATTCTTAAAAAGCAGTACAAGTTTTCCGATCAGCATTCCTACCCATACAGTGGGATGAAATTTATTTTTTGTATCTCCAAATGCAAAGTCTATCGATAGTGCAAATAGTACAGCTAAAACAGGTATTAGGATCATTTAATCAAGTCACCTATGGCTTTCATGTTCAAACTAGATTTTACAATCTGACTTAAATTCTCTATTTCTTTTTCTAAACATTGTACAAATTTTTTGTTCCAAATTACTCGTTTTGGATTTGCAGAAAGAGAATCTTCGTCAGGAATATCAAATTCTATTAAAGGAATTGTTCCTAATACTGGTTTGCCGGTCTTTTCCCTTAGTTTGTAGTAACTAGGACGGAGTATGTCCATATCACCTCTAAATTTGTTAATAACAAAACCTTTGATGAGTTTTTGATATTTCTTTTCCAATAATTCTAGGGTACCTACTATACTAGCAAAACTACCGCCTTTATCAATATCAGAGATAAGAATTACTGGAGCTTTTGAATATTCAGCCATTCTCATATTTGCTATATCATATTTTATCAAGTTAAATTCTGCCGGTGAACCTGCACCTTCAATTATTATTAGATCATAGTTTTTTTGTAACCAATCAAACGATTCTGTAGCAGTCTTTAATCCCTTTTGAAGTGCAAATTTTTTGTAATATTCCTTTGCATGCATCTTTTTGTAAAACTTGCCTTTTACAAGAACTTCGCTATTATAATTTCCAAGTGGCTTGAGAAGAATTGGATTCATGTTTGGATTTATTTCTGTTCTTGCTGCAATTGCTTGTATTGCCTGTGCCCTAGAAATTTCAAATTCATCTCCCTTGTATGAATAAGAAGACATGTTTTGAGATTTGAAAGGTGCTACTTTGTATCCTGAATTTGAAAATATTCTGCACAGTGCAGTCACCAATGTAGTTTTTCCAGCACCAGAAGAAGTTCCCTGAATCATTAACGCTTTAGTCATTTCAAATTTCTTCCAAAGCTCTAACTAGTTTTACATTTTCTTTATGAGTACGAACAGCTACTCGTATGAATTTGTTATCAAGACCACGAAAATTACTGCAATCCCTAACAAGAATTTTTTTTTCTATTAATTTTTCTTGTATTTTCTTTGAATTCATTTTTGATTTTATTAGAATGAAATTAGTTGACGAATCATAGCAAATAAAACCATTAATCTTTGAAATAGAGTCGTTCAAAAACTTGAGTTCTTTTTTTATCAATTTTCTTGTTTTGTCAAGATGAGATATGTTAGATAGTGCTTCGCTTGCAGCCATCTGTGCAAGACCATTTACATTCCAAGGTATTTTTATTCGCTGAAGCACATCTATAACCTTCTTGTTTCCTAATCCATAACCAATCCTTAATCCTGCAAGTCCAAATGATTTAGTTAAAGATCTAAGAATGAAAAGATTATCGAATTCCTTCAGATACCGCACTAATGATTCATTTGAATTTGGGACCAGTTCAATAAAACACTCGTCTAAAAACATAAGCACTGATTTGTTGTAAGCTGACTCTAGAATTTTCAAAAGATTATTTTTAGATAATAATACACCGGTTGGATTATTTGGATTACATACAAATATGCAGTTTGTTTTTGTTACCAAATCCTGTAATTCTGAAATATTTTTGTTAAGATTCATTGTTTTAAAAAAAGTTATTTGAGAACCACTTAATCTAGAAGCTACTTCGTATTCACCAAATGTTGGAACAGGTATCAAGACATTACTATATTTATGAAGAAAAACTTTACAAAAATTATAAATTATTTCAGTTGCACCATTTCCAACAATTATCTGATTTTTTTTAATGCCTGTATATTTTTGTAAATCATCTCGTAACTTTGATGAATCAGAATCTGGATAAACAGAGAAAAGTGATCTATTTTTATTAATAATTTTTGTAATTGAAGATGGAAAGCCAAGCGGGTTTACGTTTGAACTAAAATCCATGAATCCAGAATCATATTGTAGTCTGTTTGAGTAAAATCCTCCATGTTGTATTACACGATGATTAGAAACATTTCTTTCTAGCGCAAATTTCACACCATGAAATAGCATAAAGGGATTTAGTGTGTTTTGGTTTGTACTAAAGGAATATTAATTGTATAAAGGGAGATTTATTATGAAACGTGTAGCAATCATAG
>DASSAF010000126.1:0-2557 GCA_035685565.1 Nitrosopumilaceae archaeon
ATAAACACATCTAGGCCTTTTATCTATACTTCAGCGTTACCAAGTTTTCTTGTAGATCTTGCACTACAAAGATTTTCTTCTAAACGCGAAAAACATAGAAAGAGACTCTGGAATAATATCAAAATGATGCAAAAAGGGTTGGATTCCATTGGATATGCTTTCAATTCATCAAGTCACATAATTCCGATCATAATAGGATCTGAAAAGAAAGTAATGGAATTTGGCAAATATTTGTTTGACAACGACATATTTGCACAACCAATCAGATATCCTACAGTAGAACTAGGTTCAGCGAGAATAAGAATTTCTGTTACAGCATTACTTGCAGAAGAAAATATTGAAAAATCAATAAACGTGTTCGAATCTGCTGGCAAAAAATTTGGAATTCTATAAAATCAATACAATTTGGCATAGATTTGGAATAACGCATTAATAATAAAACAACAAAATCAAGTCATGGCAGACATTGGAATAGGCATCGCTGCACTAGCAGGTCTTGGTTCGTTTCTTGCCCCTTGCATATTACCTATGATACCTGCATTTTTGGCATACATTTCTGGAACCACATTGACTGATCTTCAAAGAAATAATGGAACTGTCAACATTGTTGCAAGTAGAACAAACATTTTGCTCAATACGATTTTCTTTGTTCTTGGATTTTCAGTTGTCTTTTCTGTTATTGGTGTGATTTTAAATAGCGTTTTATCAAATAGTGCAGGAAACATTCTTGCGGGATTCAATCATGTAGGAGGAATCATAATAATTGCGTTTGGTGTGTTCATGTTGTTGTCTACTAAACTTAAAAATCTAAATTTTGAAAAAAAGTTTCTTCCAAATAGAACAAAAGCAAGTTACCCAATGTCATTTCTTTTTGGATTGGCATTTGCAACGGGTTGGACTCCATGCATTGGACCAATCTTAGGCAGCATACTTACACTAGCTGCAACATCTCCTGGTCACGCATTTACTTTATTGCTTGCTTATTCACTAGGATTAGGAATCCCATTTCTTTTGATGGGAATTTTCTTTTCTAGATTTACAAGGATCATAAAAGCGATGAGTAAACATTTGAAATATTATTCAATAATTATGGGCTCATTCATTATTCTATTAGGATTTTTAGTATTTACAAATCAACTTGCAGCCATAGCAAGTTTTCCACTTTTAAACAATTTATTGTTAGGATGAGAATATGAGATCAGAAATTAAAAGTGCACTCATAGTTGGAATAATAATAGTAATTACAATCGCTGCAATAGCCACATATTTTAATTCGTTAGACATGCCAAAACCAGCTTCTACACCTATTCAATCAAATAACATCCAGGCCATAAACAAGACTGCGCAAGCAGATGATAAAAACCCCATTACACAAACCACAACAAATACGCCTACACTCTCGCCTATAGATGAAAGTCACAACTTGAAAGCCCCTGATTTAGTAGGAATATCAGGATACATCAACACCACGCCAGAAGATCTAAAGAATGCTATGAAAAACAAAGTGGTACTTTATGATTTTTGGACTTATAGTTGTATAAACTGCATCAGAACACTTCCATATATTACAGCATGGAATGAAAAATATGCAGACAAAGGATTGCTCATAATAGGTGTGCATTCTCCAGAATTCGAATTTGAAAAAGATATTAACAATGTAAAAAATGCAGTACAAAAATTCGGTATAAAATATCCTATTGTACTTGATAGTGATCATCAGACATGGGCTGCATTTAATAATCAATATTGGCCAAGAGAATACATTACAGACTATCAAGGATACATAAGACATGATCATATTGGTGAAGGAAATTATGATGACACTGAAAAAGTAATTCAACAACTTTTAGATGAACGCAATAAACATCTTGGATTAAATATTCTGGCAGATCAAGCACTTGTAAACATACCAGAACATCAATTTTCTAATTCTCAAACTCCTGAACTTTACTTTGGATATACTTTTGCTGAAGGAAGAAATCATCTTGGAAACTCTGAAGGATTCAATCCAGGTCAAACAGTAACATATTCTTTGCCAACTCAACAAAACAGAGATGATTATTATCTTGAAGGAAAATGGCAAAACCTTGATGACGGTATGAAACTCGTATCAGATAACGGAAAAATAGTATTATCTTATTTTGCTAAATCTGTACACATAGTGGCTGCAAATAATTCAACTCTGCAAATTCTTCTAGATGGAAATTCAATGAAACCCGAAGATTCTGGAGACGATGTCAGTAATGCAATAGTCCATACTTCTGAAAACAGGTTATACAATATTGTTTCAACCAGTCAGGCAGGTCCACATACCCTTACAATCCTTGCAAAACCGGGCTTTCAGATATACACATTTACCTTTGGCTAACAGTATTCAAAAATAATGTTTCAGAATTCGAATTTAGAAACATTATAAATCAATACATGCAATAATAAAAAACTGTATCCATCCCACCTGTCACTGTGGTCACATACTTGATAAGAACAAGGCATCTTAAAACCTAAATTTTAATCACATTCTGTCAGAAATCATGAATTTTGTTAATAAATGGAATCA
>DASSAF010000127.1:0-3895 GCA_035685565.1 Nitrosopumilaceae archaeon
AAGAGTAGAAGCAGCTGCCCAAGGAGATTATGTTATAGTTATCTATAATCCATCTAGCAAAAAAAGAATCCATCAGCTACAGGACACACGAAAAATTTTGTTAAAATACAGATCTCCAACTACTCCAGTTGCAATTGTAAAAGGAGCATTTAGAGAATCACAAACAATAGTTCTAACCGATCTAGAACACCTAGAAAATCACGCAGATCAGCTTGGCATGATTAGTACTGTGATAGTTGGAAACTCTTCTACATATACATACCAAGATTTGATGATCAATCCTCGTGGATATACATCAAAGTACAACATAATAGATCCACAAAAAACCAGAAACTAGCATGAAATCAATCCAAGTGGGTCTTACATTACCACAAGGATGGCTTGACGAATTTCCTGGTAACAACGCTTATGATCAATTTCTTTTTTCAAAATCTGTTGCACTGAAGGCTGAACAACTTGGGTACAACGCGGGTTATGTTTATGATCATTTTATTCCATATTATGGAGATAAGAGAACCATGCCGTTTTTTGAAGCCTATACACTTCTTTCTGCAATAGCTGGTGTTACATCAAAACTTAGAATTGGTCAGGTAGTGACTTGTAACTCATATCGTTCTCCTGCTCTTTTGGCAAAAATGTCTTCTACTTTAGACGCAATAAGCAATGGAAGACTAGAATTTGGTATTGGTGCTGGATGGTTTGAATACGAATACAAATCATATGGATATCATTTTGACAAGGCCTCAACAAGGATAGAGCAACTTGACGAATCTATATCTATAATTAAAAAAATGTGGCAAAAGGAAAAATCAACCTTTAATGGAAAACATTATTCCATAAAAAATGCAATATGTAGTCCAAAACCGTTGCAAAAGCCATATCCTTCAATAATGGTGGGAGGTGCTGGTCAAAAACTCATGGCAGTGGTAGCAAAACACGCTACACGATATAATCATCCATTTGGAACTCCAGAAATTCTACAAAATAAAATTGAGATGCTCAAAACACAATGTAAAAAAATTAAGCGTGATCATAATGAAATTGAAAACTCTGTTTTGTTAAGAGTGTTGGTTGGAAAAGACAATGATAATGTTAAACAAATCGTATCTAAGCTAAAAAAGAAAAATGAATCAATAGCAGAGTTTGTTATCCGTTCAAAAGATAGTATTGCACTTAGTACTCCAGAAGATGTAATTGATTATCTTAGACAATACATAGACATTGGTATAAGTTACTTTATTGTGAACTTTATAGGGCTTTCAAATTCTCTTGAAATGCTATCCCTATTTTCAGAAAAAGTAAGACCACAACTTAGGTAGTTTATTTTATTGCATTAGAAAGATCTTCGTTTAAAACAAGTTTCTGACGAATAGGTTTGATAATCTCTATGATGTATTTGGAAACTGCTTCTTTAAGGTCAGAAGGATGTAATTTCTTTTCTGCAAATTCTTTTTCTAGTTGTTGATAACTGATGAATGTTGCATTTCCACCAAATTTTGAAGGTCTCTCAACATTAATTTCCTTAAATTCATGGAAAATCAGATGCCTTGAAATTTCTAAAAGTGGATTATTTTCAACAATTCCTTCAGGACACCAAGCTTTTTTGAACTTTGATCTTATCTCATCATCAGAATCATGAATAAAAATTCCTGATCCTGATTTTGATTTGCTCATCTTAGTATTAGTAAAACTAGAATCTTCAGTATCGCTAGTTTGTGGTTCTGATAAACCTGGAAGAATATGATGGTGAACAGCTACAGGAACCTTCCATTTCATTTTTGGAAAAATTTCTCTTACAAGCATGTGGATTTTTCTTTGATCCATGCCTGCATGAACAATGTCAAGATCCATGGCATGTATGTCAACAGCTTGCATAGGAGGATAAAGCAGCTGACCCAAGTCTATTTTTTCTTTTTCTGTTCTTCCCATGATTGTAAGTGATCTCATAGCACGTTCAAGTGACATGTGTTTTGCAAATTTTACTAAATCTAACCAATACTCTTTTCTTGATTCGTAAAGCTCAGAACCTTGAATTATTTTTACGCCAGGACAAAAAAGTTTGAACGCATCTGCATAGTATTTAGAAACACTTCTAATTTTTTCCCAATCTCCACCAAGCTTATTATTGATAAAAGTGTGCCAATCAGCTAAAAAAACGATAGACTCGACTCCTGCCTTGATAAAATCATTGATCTTAAAACCGGTTAGTATGAGACTTCCAAGATGTAAGAACCCAGAAATTTCTAATCCGATGTAGTGCTTTGGATGTGAATTTGTCTTGAAAAGATCTTCAAGTTCTTCATTGGTTACTACTTCTTCAGTAGGATCTTTTGTCACAAGTGCTATTTTTTCTGTAACATCCAACGCGAGTCAAATTTTCCTTTGTAACCCTATAAAGTTACGCATCAAGTTCGTGATGTTGTTTCCTTGGTCTGGTGCTAAGATAGAGTGCATGTGTACTTATTATAAAACCTGCAAGAAACATCTTTGTTGCAAAGATTAGATTCCATGGTCTATTTGGATCAGGATATGCAATAGTTAACGAATCTATGTCCGGTACCTTTCCACCCACTATGCCCGCAGTAATTTGTGCATTAAGAATTACAAAATTATAAATTGTTTCATAAAGACAGATTGTAGAAAATCCTACTAGCATCAACTGAAGAAGAGACAATCTCCATGATGGAATGCTAGTAGTTTTCTTCCATCCTATTCTTGTTACGCAATACCATCCTACTATAGTAGAAAAGAATAACCAAGTTGTCAGTTTAGCAAAATGACTGGTGGGAAATTCAGTTTTTACAAGAACCTCTCCCATTACATACGTACCTTTAGTTGACCACTCTTCAAACATAGCATAAATTCCAAATGCTGTGATGGATGCCATTATTACTGCACAAGCGTAGAAAATGTACAGAAATATCCTGTATCCGGTTTCATTTTCTTGCAAGTGCACTTTCATTCAACTCCAATTGTTTTCATCTGAAATATAAAAATTGGTTTTGAATAAATTCCAGAGGTTTATTATAGTATTTATAATCATAATTTCTGCAGTTGAAAATTCCGATAAATATACCAATAATCGGCAAAGAAGAAATCAATGAAGTAAGAGCTGTACTAATAGAAAATTCTCTTACATCTGCAGCAAACTCAGGTGGTAAAAGAGTACAAGAATTTGAGAAGCTTCTTTCCTCATTTGTTAAATCAAAATATGCAGTAGCAGTAAACTCTGGTACTGCTGCACTGCAAGCGGCGTTATATTCACTTGATATCAAACAAGGCGATGAGGTACTTCTTCCATCATTTACATTTGTTGCAACAGCAAATTCCATAGTATCAGTTGGAGCAAAACCTGTTTTTGTTGATATATTAAAAGAAAATTATACTATGGATCCTGATGATCTGAGAAAAAAAATTACAAAAAAATCCAAGGCAATAGTTCCTGTTCATTTGTATGGAAATATGTCTTACATGGATGAGCTGTCTGAGGTAGCAAACAAATACAATTTAGAAATAATTGAGGACGCTGCACAATCGCTTGGTACAACTTACAAGGGAAAACATTCGGGTACGTTTTCTAAACTTGGGTGCTTTAGCTTGTATGCAGCAAAGGTAATGACATCAGGTGAAGGTGGAGCAATCGTTACTAATGATAAAAACCTCTTTGAAAAATTGCGCAAAATAAGAAACCATGGTATGCTACATGGTTATGATACAAGGACTCTTGGTTTGAACTTGAGACTTCCCGAAATTAATGCGGCAATAGCAAAAATACAAATGAAAAAACTGGGTAGCTTTCTAAAGCAAAGACAAAAGAACGCTAGAGTTCTTACTGAACTTTTGTCTGACTTAGACATTGTAATTCCTTACGAAAGAAAATATGAGAAGGTTAATT
>DASSAF010000128.1:0-7926 GCA_035685565.1 Nitrosopumilaceae archaeon
GACCTCTCCCTAGAACTGTTTTGGATCAATGTGATCCACTTGTTCTCTCCTTGAATTTCAATTCCACATTTTTCCGCTGGTGTCTTACCATCTAATCCCATGTGAGGACGAATGTAATTATGGAATAATTGATAACCTGTCAAAATGGGTTAGTAATGGTTTAACCAGTAACCATGAATGGAATCAACCAAATGGATCATCCCTATCTTTTGTCTTGTTATGATAATCTCCTAATAGATTTTCTTCACATGTACACGAGCCTAACGTCTTTTTACAGAAATTACATCTTTCTTTCATCTCTAACCCTTTCTATAAAATCACATGCAGGATATTTATTTATATTTACTAAATAGAAAGTTGAGTGTTCTTGTTTGCATTTCATATATTTTGTATGAAATAACATTTTGTTAAATTTTAATCAAATCGATTTGTAAAAAAAATTAACTAATATAGTTTTCTAATTTAATTTTCAAAAATTCTGATTGTTTCCAGCTGTGGAAATATTTATAACAATTAAAAGAATACAATGATGATTGAATTTTAATGAACAACACAAAGTTGCTCTAATTTCATGCTTGGAAGTGGTTTTGATGAGTAAGGAAAATACCAAATATAATTTACTAGTAGCCAAGCTTAATTCTCATTATGACTGCACGGTTAGGGATTGTTATGAACATCCAGAATATTTGAAACCCACACTCAAAGAGGTGTATAAGGAAGATTATGATTACATCATAAATGAAATCAAGTCCCAATTAGATGAATTAGTTAATGAAAAAGACATGGCCCATTTTTTTAAAATCATGGAAAGTTAGACTCACGTTCATATTCTTTACAAATTTAAAATTTCTCATTAACTTGATAGTTCCACAAGACAGGATTTTGTTATCTTACCAGTTTGATTGTTTAGATTAATTCATTCTGGCATTTTGGACAAAGCGGAGAGTCCATACCTGCATGATAATCTTTTCTAGGCTTTGCTTGGTATCCACATTTCTTACATGACCCAGTTGTAGAAACAGACATGATGAGACTTGTACGTAATAATATAAGAGTATGATGTATTGAAAGAACGATACAATTATCTGGTTACGTCAATATAGTAAAAAACTGGTTTACAAATATAATTATAATTTTAAAAGGATTTGCTAATACTACTTTCTTTTTCTTCGTTGTCCTGGTTTGTTTTGTCCAGGAACTCTTTTTAATTGAAATCTTTTTCTAAAATTTTCTCTATTTCTCATGCTGGAAATGATTCCATGTCTTTCTCTTGCTGGGACCTTTGGTGTTTGGCCTCTAACTTTTCCTGCTTTTGTAAGCGAACCGTGGGTTGGCACGAATCAACTTTTCCCTAATTCAATTTATGTATTTGGATCTACCAGTATTGTGCTTTGATTTTCTCAATAACTTGCTCGTGGTCTCTTCCTTTTCGTCTTGCGTATTTTTCCATTGCATTTAGCGGTACTCCACCCAATGTTTTTGCTAAACCGGTAAATGCCTTTCTCCTAAATGAGCTGTTAGGTCCGGTCTTGTTCATGAATTTTTGAATTCCATATTTGAAGTTGTGTTGCCAAGTCTTGTACATGACACCAAGTTGTGCAGCATCCATTTCATTTCCTATATCAAAGAACTCTGATTTTTCTAACAATCCAATTGGAACAAATGTTAACGGGGTTGCTGTAAACATGGATTCTGGTTGTTCTTGCTCTAATTCACTGATTATTCTAATGGTATCCCATGCATCATCTTCTGTTTCGTCGTTATCTAATCCCATAATCAATGTAAATGCAGGAATCCAATGATTTTCGTTAAGTGTTTTTACTCCTTCTTTTACAACCCAATGCCATTCTTCTGGTTTGTATGGTGAAAGTTTTCTATCTGCATATTTACCGATTAACCTTAGACTTCCTGTCTCAAACCCACATTGAATTCCAATCATATTATCTGGACTTGCTTTGATAATTTTTGAAATGTTTGGAACCAGTTTTTCATCTGCAATTGCACCTGCAAGTGTACCATGTGTTGGGTTTGTGTGTCCAATTCCAGTTGACATCACTACAGTGAAAAGCTCTTCTAGAGCGTCTCTGTTAGGAGCCATGTTCTTGGTTTTTCTTGGATCCAATCCATAAACAAAAATATCGTCACTATGAAGCCATGCAGATTTTGCACCACCTTTTTTCATGTTGACTTCTATTTCCTGTTTGACTTTCTCTGGCGGATAGTATCTCAAAGGTCTTAGTGTCACATCACAAAACTTGCAGCCTCGTCCACAGCCTCGCATTACCTCAACCATTCCATGCATGCTTGGCTCAACTATGTTAGGAATTTCATCAATCTCAGGCTCGTCCCAATAGTGAACAAATCTTCCATGATACTTGTTTTCATCTTTTCCAAATTCTTTAATGTCAACTTTAAAATCGCTTTTTGCAAAAGGATTCATGTTTTCAAAATCGCCGTTCATCAGATGATTGAAAAACTCTCCTGCATGTCCATCAATTTCTGGACCAATACCTCCCAATTCACCTTCTAGAACTGCATATAATCCATATTCTTGAATTTTTTTTGGATCATAATTATACTGCCAAGTGCCAGATGCCCCAGCAATTACTTTGGCGTTGCTACCATTTTTTTTCTTTGCAGCATTAATTCTCAGGTGCAAGTCTCTATTGTAAAATTCATCATAGGACATTTGTTTGCGACCATATGTGAAGGTCATAGTTACTGGTCCCATTCCCAGAGGATCCATTTCATAGGTTCCAACTACTTGGGTTTCTGGACCAATGAATTTTTCTACATGATCTGGATGTGCTACAACTACATCTTCACGCTTAAAGCCATCTCGCAAAAGTGCAGCCTCTACTTTTCTTAATCCATACGGTGCAAAATCAGCAATACCATTTTTGTGACCAATTGGGTTACATATGAAATCAAACAGAACCTTTGGAGTCACTTGATCTTTGAGGAGATAATACCAAAGACTATTTTTTGGCCTATGAGGATCTATTGCTGGTGCACAGCCAAAGAAAGTAGCTAGAGAGATTCCACGGTAAGGCGACATTAATGTACGATCAGCTGTCAAAACAATTTTCGGATGAACCAATTTTCAAATTTTGAGTGATTCTTATGGCTTTTTAACCTTTCCAGCATTTCCAAACAGAGCTAATAATTCTCAAGCATTCCTGCCTTATTTCTATGAGTGTAGCCAAATTCTTTGTTTGTGAGAAGATATTTGCCTTCAAAGACAGTACCGTCTCTACAGGCCAGAACTTCGCCAAAACAACAGCTTCCACATATCCCCATACCACACTTCATCATTCTTTCAATGCTTGCCTGAACATGGGTATTTTTTGACGATGCTAGTTGTACCACTTTGTGCATCATTTTTTCTGGCCCGCAAGTATAAACTGCATCAAATGTTGTTTCAGATAGTAAATTTTCCATGACTTGTGTGACCAGTCCAGACTTTCCATATGAACCGTCTTCTGTCACTACAACTACCTGATGTTTGTTATGTTCAAGAATTTGGTTTGCCATTTTTTCAAAGAATACTTCATTTTTTGTTTTTGAACCAATAAGTAATGTAACATCATCTGTTTTTTTAAGAAAAGTCAGGAGACGGATCAATGGAACTAAACCCGTGCCTCCTCCCACAAGCATAAGTTTACCTTGTTTTATGGTAAAAGAATTTCCGTACGGGCCTCTGACTCCAATTTGTTCTCCTGCTTTGAGCGAATAAAGTCCAGTTGATGCTATACCGTGTTTTCTTACAGTAAATGCAGCCTTTCCTTTTTCCTGCGATATCATCACACTCATTGGAAGTTCGTTTATTCCTGGAATCCAAACCATGGCAAATTGCCCAGGTAAAACATTAGAAAGAACTTCATCTGAGAAGACTAGTGTTCGCACCGTTGGAGTTTCATCAATTATTTTTTCGATCGTGACAACTGTTGGCGTATCAGAATTTCTTTGTAATTCCAACCATCTCCTTTATCTTTGAAAAATTTTTCTTTTCCATGTATTTTGATATGCCATCATTAATTTCTGAAAACATGCCAATCCATTTGTCTACTAATGCACTACCAATTTGTACTGCGCTGGCACCAGCAAGTATGAATTCAATTGCGTCTTCCCAGCTTGATACTCCTCCACATCCAATAATAGGAATATCAAACTTTGATGAAATCTCATAAACACACCTTACCGCAATTGGTTTTATTGCAGAGCCAGACAGACCTCCTATTTTGTGACTAAGAATAGGTCTAGTTGTTTCTACATCTATTGCCATTGCACGAACAGTGTTAATTGCAGTGATTGCATCAATACCAGACTCGCAAGATACTCGTACAGTTTCCAGATAGTCTGAGGAACCTAGTCCTACTTTTGCTATTACCGGAACTGTGGATTGTGATTTTACAGATTTTACTATTTTATGTACAAGATCAGGATCATCTCCTACTTCTAGTCCTACTTTTTCCACATGAGGGCATGACAAGTTAAGCTCGTATCCAAGAATTTTGACATTTTCAAATTGTTTAATCATAAAAACAAAGTCTTCCGGAATTGAACCAACAAGGCTTACAATTATTGGAACTGTTTTGTTTGATGAAATCATTTTTGCAAAATATGGAGCCCCAGGATTTGAAAGACCTACAGCGTTAAGATAACCTGCTTTTACACCAACAACAGTAGGATTTGGATAGCCCTCCCAAGGTTCTTTGCTTAGTGATTTTGTAACTACTGCCCCTGCTCCGTCTTTATGTAGACGTTCAAAAACATCAAGTGAGATACCCAGAATTCCGGAGGCAAGCATTGTGGGTCGTTCAATCTTAATCGCACCCACTTGGGTTGAGATATCAGGCTTCACTTCTAATTATAAAAAATTGTTCTCTTATAACAGTTAATGTAGAGTCCCCTAGAATGTTACCTTTTTTAGTAAGGTATTAGAAAACTGTGAATATGCATTTTGTTATTTTAACAGAATTAGGAATTGCAGTATTTGATGAAAATACATGTGTAAAATCCATCCCATTTTCAGACCCTGCAAAGGAGTATGTTGAGATAAAAAAGGAAAAATCAGATATTACTCAATTACAAGAGGTTCTTTCAAAAATTAATTCTGGAATTTTTGTTAATGATTCTTCATTGTTAAAGATTTTGAAAAAAAATTCAATAGATACTGAACTGATGGAAGAGTCCAAGATAGATCACATACAATCATCAAAGCTAAGAGTCATTGTTGATTCTGGTTTTGCAAAAGATGAGTCAGATGCGAGAACAAAGCTGCGAGATTTTGCGATTCAACTTTCTTCATCTAGAGTAACTGAAACTTCGGAAAGTCCTGATTTGCACATAATTCAGGCAATAAACACATTGGACGAAATTGACAAGATAATAAATGCACTTAGTTCGAGGCTACGAGAGTGGTATGGATTACATTTTCCAGAGCTTGATAATCTTATTGACAGCATAATAGGCTACTCAAAAATTGTTCTAGCTGGTAAAAGAGATAATATTACTCAAAGTGTTTACACAGATGCGGGATTTCCTGAAACAAAGGTGGAAATGCTTTCTCTTTTGCAAAGTAAGAGTAAAGGTGGACAGATTTCAGATGAAAATCTAGCCATTGTTCAAGTAATTGCAAAACAAATTTTGGAACTTTTTGAATTACGAAATAATTTAGAAAAACATGTAGAAACTCAAATGGAAGCTATAGCTCCAAACATTGCTGGCATACTTGGAACTGCAGTCGGAGCAAGAATTCTTGCAAGAGCTGGAAGTCTTAAAAGACTATCATCAATGCCTGCAAGTACTATACAGATCCTAGGAGCTGAGAAAGCCCTTTTCCGCTCTCTTAAGACTGGAGCATCGCCACCAAAACACGGATTGCTCTTTCAGCATACTTTGGTACACGCTGCACCAAGATGGCAACGAGGTAAGATTGCAAGGGCAATTGCAGCCAAGGCAGCTATTGCTGCTCGTGTAGATGTTTATGGCGCTGGAAAGAATCAGATGTTATTTGAGAAGTTAAATGTAAGAATTACTGAGATTGGTGAAAAATACAAGGAACCAAGTGAGAAAGAAACTCTAAGAGCCAAACAATATGATGGTGGTTATTCAAGAGGACAAAGGGGATTTGGTGGAGATCGTCCACAAGGTGGAAGAAGGTTTGGTGGAGATCGTCCACAAGGTGGAAGAAGGTTTGGTGGAGAGCCAGGTAAGCAAAGAGACGATTGGAAGAAAGGAAAAAAGAGAAAGTTTGGAAAACGAAGAAGATAATATTTTTTGGGTCAAAATAGATGGTGAAAAAAGACTCGCTACAATAAATCTAGTCCCAGGGAACCAAGTCTATAAAGAAAAGTTAGTAAAAATTAAAGACGAAGAGTTTAGGGCGTGGGATCCATTTCGAAGTAAGCTTGCAGCAGCAATCATGAACGGTCTTGAAAGTTTGCCAATAGTTAGAAAATCAAGAGTTCTTTATCTCGGAGTTTCAACTGGAACTACAGCAAGTCATGTTTCAGATATTGTGGGACCAAGCGGCATTGTCTTTTGTGTAGAGCATGCAAGCAGAGTTGCACGAGACTTTTTGGACAGAGTAGCATCATTTAGATCAAATATTGTTCCCATTTTACAAGATGCAAGACAGCCAAAAGAATACTTTTCCGTTTATGGAACAGTAGATGTTGTCTATGTGGATATTGCACAGCCCGATCAAACCGAGATAGCTATTCTTAATTGTAAAACTTATCTAAAAAAAGATGGTTATTTGATGCTTGTAATTAAAACAAGAAGTATCGATGTAGTACAAGAACCTGCCCAAGTAATACGAAATGAAATTAAAAAACTAGGTCCCAATTTTGAGATGGTTCAGGAAATAAACCTAGATCCCTATGAAAAAGACCACGGAATGGCGATTGCAAGATATTTAGGCTAGATTTGATTCATCATTATTTTCACTGGCTTCCAGCTTTTACGCACAAATTTTGGAGTTTTATTATGTTCCAATATCCAGTCTCTGATGAATTGCATAGTTTTAGAATCAGATGGATATCCACTTCCTAGATCATATTTTTTTCGAAGTTTTTCAATTTCCCTGTCTCTATTTACTTTTGCCACAATAGAAGCCGCAGAAACTACAGCAAATCTACTATCAGCATGATGTCTTGAAAAAATTTTACCAGAATTGGCAAGCTTTGAAATTTCTTTACCAAACCTAACTGGGTTTACATCACATGAATCAACATACGATGAATCCGGTTGCAATTTTGCAATTACTTTGGCCATGTATTTTGCTTCCAAGTGGTTCAGTTGGTTCTTGTGAACGCTTTCATCTATTATTCTAGGAGAAATTCTTGCAACGTAATAGTCATCCACAATAGCAATAATTTTTTTATACAGTGTTTCTCGCATTTTAGGACTAAGTTGTTTTGAATCTTTAACTCCAATTTCTGATAGGTGTTTTATCTTTGTGCGCTCAATAGATATTCCTGCGATGACAAGTGGACCCAATACGGATCCCCTTCCTGCATCATCCACACCACAAATTATCATTTGTGTTTTTGTTGCGCTAGATGTATTAAATCATTTTAGAATAGCAATTGTGAAAGAAATTGGAAATTAATGATCTTGTAGAAACCATAGAAGGAAAGACCAAACTTTTGGTTCCCAAAGATTCACTCTTAGTAAATGCACCACCTAAACAACCAGCTTTTTTCAATCCTAGAGCAAGGATAAGTAGAGATTTTTCCATTATAGCATATTCAACATTTTTACAAAATTTTAAGGGTTCAAAAGTTTTTCTTGATTCTCTTGCAGGGATTGGTGCCCGAAGCATTCGAGTAGCAAATGAAATAGAGTGTATTGAGAAAGTTTTTGTTAATGACATTAATCCAAACGCTATTGAAATTGCCATGAGAGCATCAAAATTAA
>DASSAF010000129.1:0-11736 GCA_035685565.1 Nitrosopumilaceae archaeon
TTTGATGCATTATTTGATCTTAATCTTGATGCAAAAAGTCTTGTAGAATTTGCAGGTATGGGAGAAAAAGCCAGTGCAGGTTCTATTCATTATGATAATGTAGCAGCTTCGGTACTGGGTGGTTTTGTCATAGTAAGAACTAATCCACTTAATATCATAAGAATAGAACCTCCAAAGGATCTGGTTCTTTGTATTGCAATTCCCAAACTTGTCATACCACCAAAGAAGACTCAGGTTTCTAGAGGTGTTCTACCAAAACAAATAAAGCTTTCAGATCATGTTCATAATCTCTCAAATGCTGCAGCAATGACCGCGGGATTTATGAAGCAAGACACACTAATGATCGGAAGCGCTGTAAGAGACATAATAGTTGAACCTGCAAGACAACATATGATTCCAGGGTTTATTCAAGTAAAAGAAAATGCCCTTCGAGCTGGTGCACTTGGTTTTACAATTAGTGGTGCAGGACCATCTGTTATTGCCTTTGCCTCAAAGACATCTAATGTTAAAAAAATTTGTACTGCCATGGAAATAGGGTTCAAATCCGCAAAAACAAAATGTCAAACAGTCGTATGCAAACCAAGTAAAGGTACAATAATACTTTAATTATTTTTTTCTACAAACGCTCGCATTCTTTCTTCTCTTTCTTTACTTGAAAAGCAAAGTGACCACGAATAGATTTCAAGCTTCAAACCGGTATCTAGATTTGTATCCATTCCTTTGTTAACAAGCATTTTTGATATACCAATAGCAAAACTGCTGTTTTTTGTTATAGTTCTTGCATATGCTTTTGATTCTAAAACAAGGTTTTCATTTGGAATTATTTTATTCACCAAACCCATGATAAGAGCTTCTTCTGCACCAATTTTTCTTCCTGTAAATATTAGATCCTTTGCTCTAGCAGGTCCTATAATTCGTAAAAGTCTTTGAGTACCACCCCATCCTGGACAGATACCTATTGTAACTTCAGGTTGACCAAGTTGAGCGTTTGGAGAAGCAAATCTAATGTCACATGCAAGACCAAGCTCACAACCACCGCCAAGTGCATAACCGTTAATTGCTGCAATGACTGGTTTTTCCAAGTTTTCAATCTTATTGAGTACCTCGTGTCCTCTCAATGCATATTTTTCTGCTTCCGCTGATCCTATCTTGCTCATATATTCAATATCAGCTCCTGCAGAGAAGGCCTTTTGTCCAGCACCGGTAATAATAATTACCTTTGACGAGTCTTTTTCTAAAGTATCTAATACTGAGATAAATTCATCCATTACTTCAAGATTTAATGCATTAAGTTTCTCCTGCCTGTTTATTGTGATTAGTGTAATGTCATTATCTTTTTCAATTTGAAGATATTTTGGTGCCATGACAGAAAATTAATGTTCTAGAAATTAAACTTTAGATGAATTATATGATGATAGAAAACGAGTTATAACAGAATTTTTACAAAGAAACTAGTTGATATATTTAGGTCTGCTTTTTGCTGTTCTTGCAGCAATAAACTGGGGAACTTTTTTTGTATCAGTCAGAAAAGTAGGTATCACAAATGTCTGGCAACTACAAGGAGCAACTTCCATAGGTGTTCTTCTTTTCGCTATACCAATTGGTTTTTTCTGGGGTTTTGAAATACAGCTAAGCGGTCTTGTAGCAGGTGTAATTTGGACTGTTAGTAATATTCTAGCTCTATATGCAGTGAGACTAATAGGACTTGCAAGAACATCACCATTTCTTGCAGGGTTTAGTATCATAGCCTCATTTGCATGGGGAGTTTTATTTTTCGGTGAAAAATTTAATTCATTAATTCTTGCATTAGTAGCAATCGGACTTTTACTATGTGGATTACCATTTGTAACTAATGGAGCCAGAAATCCATCAATACAAAAAAAAGGATACCTAATAGCCGCAGTTGGAGGTTTGATAGGAGGTTCTTATGTAATTCCAATGCAGGCAACTCATACTTTACAAACGGGATTTTTTTCATCAAGTCTTTCCATTTTCATGATTGGGATCCCTTTGTTTTTCTTTGCGAGAAGATTTATCAAAAAGGAGACTATTGCTGGAATCATTTCTGGAACTCTTTTTAATATTGGTAGTCTATCAGTATTAATTGCTGTAGGACTGATAGGCATAACAATAGCGTATCCAATTTCTCAAACAGCTACTCTTTTTGCAGTATCATGGGTAATATTGTATTTTAAAGAAATAGTTCAAAAACGTGGAATAATACGTGTTGGTATGGGTGCGATCTTGATATTATGTGGTGCAGCACTACTCAGTATAGCATAATCAAGCAATTTATTTAGCATAAAATAATGGAATTCAAATTGAAAAAAGCAATAATAATTTTTAGCGGAGGACTAGATTCTGTTTGCACAGCAATACATTTACAATCAAGGTTTGAACTTCATGCAATTACTTTTTCATATGGTCAAAAGGCAAATCAAGAAATAAAAATAGCAAGACGTTTTGCAAAAATTTTAAAATTAAAAGAACATAAAATTGTAAACATAGAGTTCATGAAAGAACTTTACGAGAAAACAAATGTTCTCACAAACTCAAAAATGAAAATCCCTTCCAAGTTTGATTATTCTATTGTAGTTCCTATAAGAAATGCCGTTTTTCTCTCAATTGCTTCTGCATGGGCATTTTCAAAAAATGCGCAATTAGTAGCATATGGTGCCCATAAAGGCGATCAAAGATATCCAGACTGCAGGCCCTCCTTTAGTAGATTAATTGAACGTGCATTTAATGAAGGTGAAATTGATGGGATAAAGCAAAGCCTTAGAAAGAAAATCAGTGTGTGGACTCCTTTTATGGCTGGCTTGTCAAAAAGTGATCTTCTAAGAATTGGCTATAAAAAACTTGAAGATGAAATCTTCAAAACTTGGAGTTGTTATGCCAATACCAAAATTCATTGCGGTAGCTGTGAATCATGTAATAATAGAAAAGTTGCATTTCTTAAAGCCAAGATATATGATAAAACAAAATACAAAAACTAGATCTGCTTTAGATTTTTGATAAAATGGGTTTTTTTAAAATAAATTTTCGTACAATCAGATAATAGACAAGAAAGACGGCGCCAATTATTCCCCAAAATATCCAGTCAGTCATTTCCTCTGTAAATCCAATTTTTTGAAAGTATCCCATGGAATTCATTGAAATTCCAATAGCAGCTCCTAAAACGATAAAAAATTCAATGGCATACCATAGGAATGTGGGAAAGGATTCTTTTGGTACGTGTGCATTATTGTGTACGCCCATGTTTTGCTCTAGTTTAGACGTTATTATTTAATTTTTTTAAAAATTAGATTATTTTAGTTTGTGAGCTGGTATTGTAAATCATGCCCAGTATGTCTGTCCTAGCTTCTTTTTTGTCATAAATTCCTCTATATGCAACTGTAGTTACTTTGGCATCGTTTTCAACACCACGCATTTTCATACAAAGATGTTCTCCTTCCGTGATCACAATAACTCCTTTTACTCCTTCTGAATACAATTCATCTGCGATGTTTTTTGTAATCCTTTCTTGTATTTGTAATCTTTTAGTGTATTTTTCTACTAGTCTAACTAATTTTGATATTCCAAAAACTTTGCCGTTTGGTGAATATGCTATAGCAATCTTTCCAAAGAAAGGCAGCATATGATGCTCACACATTGAATAAAATTGAATATCCTTTGCAATAATCACATCCGAATCTTCTGAGAACTTGACAGATAGTTCAGATTCTGCGTCATAACCATTGAAAATTTCTGTGTACATGTCTGCAATTCTGGTTGGAGTGTCTACTAGACCTTCGCGAGTAGGATCCTCACCTATTTCTGCTATTAGTTCTCTTACTAGTCGTTTTATTCTATCTTTATTCATTATGGTGCACCTATGAATTTGTGAAGTTGCGGAATTATTCGTGCTTCATTGTAATATGGATAAACTGCATCATAAAAACTAAGAAGCTGTTTCAAACTTGGCTCTGCTATACCATAGGTAGGCTGTATTATAAATCCTGCAATTTTTGATTTAGAAATACTAGCAAAAATCTTCTCTAGGAGGTTTCTAAATGGTCCAAGTTGAGTTTTTGAATTTATTACAATTTTGATATAGGTGGTTTTTTTTGAATTTACTGCTAGTGTAAGACATTGTAATTCATTTTCTAAAAGTTTAGAATAATGTTTTGGATCAACAAATTCAGATTCTGGCGTCTTAAATTCAATTTTAATATAGTCAACATGTGGAAGAACTTGGGAGAATTTTTTAGAATCATAACACGATGATTCAAGATAAGTTGGAATTTTTTTCGTCTTGACAAACTTTGCCATTTCTGAGACTGCTTCAGATTGGACTAGTGGATCACCTCCTGTAAAATTAACTTTGTAGGTATTTTTTTCCAAGTTATTTTCTATTAATTTACAAGCTTCATCAATTGTGTATTCCTGTCCAGAATCCATTGGTAAGGAATCTTTAGTGTCACAGTAAAAACATTTGAAAGGACAGCCTGCTAGTCTCACAAAAAGTGTCTTTGTTCCATATAGTATCCCTTCTCCTTCAAGTGAAGTAAATATTTCAAATAGTCTTACTTTCAAGCAATCAATCTGTAGTTTTTCAATATTTATTCAATTGGATCTATACCTAAGCAACTAAAATGATTTATTTGTTCAGAATAGAAAAATAATGTAGTGAAAATCACATTTTGTGCAGTATTGTTCTTCTTAACATTAATTTTTCTAATTCCTCAAGATGCTCATGCAATTACGATAGATGCCGTTCCAGAATCTACCAATTTTGGTCCAAATGACAACATTAGTGTAGATCTTAACATACATGGTTACAGTACGGGATCCGTATTGTGGTTAGCACATAGGCCTGATGGTTCTACCATCTCTGGTTCCCTTGATCAGTTAAAAGGAGGTATGGTAACTCATCAGATTTTTAGAAATGCGTTTGATAATTACTTTGGTAATTGGTCAATAGATTATACGTACAATGACATAAAGCAAACAGCTTCGTTTAATGTAGAACCTATCAAACTTATTGCAATACCAGACAAAGAACTTTACTATGAACCAGATATTATGAAAATAAACATCACTACATCATATTATATTCCTGTTGCTGCAAATGCGCAAGTTTTTCATTTGAATTTTTATGACAGTGATGGTAATTTTGTAAAGAGTTTGAGACAGATTGACATAATGCCCTTTCAATATAATACAGTATACAATTTTCCAATAAGTGAGATTATTGATAACGATAATCCACCGGGAGAATATAAGTTCAGGATTCAATATTACAATCTTTCCATAGAAGTACCATTCTTGATAGATGATGTAAGAAATCTTATGACAATTTTTTTGCAAACAGATAAGCAAACATATCATACAGGAGATGGTGTTAACCTACACCTCTTATTTACAAGAGTAAAAGAATCAAGTGGCATAATGAAAATCACCGATCCTTTAAGCAATATAACAACCCGTACATTTCCAGTTACCTCAGTTAATACAAATTTGCACCTAGAAAATATTACAACCAAACCTGGAACCTATAATTTGGAAATACAATATGCTGGAATCACTCAAAAAGGTTCATTTCAGGTGATAGCAGAACCTACTCTAAAACCAAATATTGATTTGGAAATTTTCCTTAACAAATTAAAATACAAACCAGGTGAAATTATTAATGCAAAAATTCATACTACAAATTTGATTGCAAATTCCATAAGTTTCTGGTTTGAAGATCCAAGTGGAAAACAAAATCTCAATGTTACTGCGTCGATGAAATCAGGAGATTTTATCATTCCCCATAAAATTGACAGAAATGACTTGCAAGGAATGTGGAATATGTATATTGATTATGGTGGGGCCACAAGAACTGCAACATTCTTTGTACAGGGACTTCCTATAGAAAACATCAACGCAGTCTCATCCATTAAATTTAGTAAGCCAAAATTACTTACCATACTTGGTTCTAACGATAATGTTAATTTCAAGAATCCGAGGGCTATAGCAATAGATTCAGTCGATAACATCTATGTAGTAGATTCTGGAAATTCACAGATCAAGAAATTTGACTCTACTGGAAAACTGCTTTTGTCTTGGGGATCTTTTGGATCAGGAAATGGACAATTTAGAAATCCATCTGGAATTTTGGTTGATCAAAAATATGTTTACATAGCTGATACTGGACACGCACAAATACAGAAATTTGATAAAAATGGAAACTTTGTATTAGCATGGGGAACATATGGTGAGGTTCCAGGAATGTTTCATACACCCGTTGCTCTAGCCGAAGATAGAAATGGTGACATTTTTGTTTTAGATTCTGGAACAAATAAAATCCAAATATTTGATCTTAATGGGAAATACAAGGGTGAGTTACATCCTGTTCTTACCAATGGTGGAAACTTTACTACAACCAATTCAATTATTTTTGATTTTCAAAATAATTTTTATATTGTAACCTCAGATACAAATAGAATTTTGAAGTATAACAATAATAAGGATTTTATCAATTATTTTGGTTCTACAGGCACCGAAGAAGGAAGATTTAACAATCCTAATTCTATAGCATTAGATTCTAATGGTTACATCTATGTTGCAGACACAAATAATTATAGAATACAAAAGTTTGATTCTGACGGAACATTTCTAGTTAGCTGGGGTTCTTTTGGTATTAGTCCTGGGCAATTTGCAAACCCAGTTGGATTAGCTATTGATTCAAAAAATAATGTGTATGTAATTGATAGAACAAATAATAATATTCAGAAATTTTCTCCGTTTGGAAATGCAGATGAAATAACTATACCAACTTGGGTGAAAAACAATGCCAAATGGTGGTCTGAAGATCTTTTTAGCAACACTGATTTTGCATCAGGAATAAACTATCTAATAAGGCAAGGAGTAATTCAAGGACCTGTAACTTCTAATGAATCTAATTCTGATGTGAAAATACCGAGATGGTTTAAAACAAATGCAGATTGGTGGACAAATGGATTAATCTCAGACAAAGAATTTACATCTGGAATTCAATACCTCGTTTCTGTTGGAATAATAAAGACTTAGGATGTTATTTGTGGCGTTTTTCTCACAAAAAGTCCCGCTATGAAAATTACCACACCGAGAATTCCGATAAGACTGCCTATGAACTCGATTGTGTCTTTTAGCTGAATTTGTGTTGGCGCAAGAAATACTGCTAACAAAGCTCCAACTACAATCATCGGTATACCTATACCAACAGAAATTTGTTTAGAGGTCATGTAATGAGTTGCCATGAAAAACATATATGAAGTTTATGAAGTTTTTACCGCTAGTCTTCAGAATTATCAGTTCTAATCTTTTTCAAATCTTGATTTTTTGAATCAGTTCCTTTATGAGATTTTTTATTGTCAACATGATGTTGGTTATCATTAACTGCGTTGACATTTTGTGTTGCATTTACATTATTTGCTGTCCCTGATTGTGTTTGATTACCTCGCTTTTCATGAAAGCTATTTTCATTGTCAACATGAGGTGGATTACTAGCGATGTTGGTATTTTGTGTTGCATTTACATTATTTGCTGTCCCTGATTGTGTTTGATTATTCTGTTCTGTTTCAGTTGAGTTGTTAACTGGATTTGTTATTTCTGAAGCATTTACATTATCTGGTTGTATTGAATTTTGTGTTTCAGTTATAGGTATTTGAGAACTTGGCAGTGTGTTTTGAAAAGCTTCAATCAATTTTATCAATTTTAACGCTTCATCAATTTTACCTTCTGAAACAAGCTGTTTGAGTTGAATAATCATTTCAGGTATATTTCCTGACTGACTTTCGTTAGTGATTTGAGGTGTGGGTGTAATGGGAGGAGCAACAAATCGTGTTATATTTTGTAGTGATCTAGTCTCATTTACCTGACTTAATCTTTGAATTTGTTTTTCTGTAAAGTCTTTAGCTCGATCGGGTATTTTGTTTTTTGCAGCATCCGCAAGAAGTTGATGAACATCAAGAAGGAATTGATTTGCAGTTTCAAGATCTTTATTTACTTGATCGGTGTTGCCAGCAGTAAGGTTTTGTCTTGCATCTTGCATTGTTTCATTAAATTTAGTGAAATCTATTTCCACGTTGTTCTTTGTGGCAATTGTTTCTAATCTATCTCCAAGCTTTTGCATTCTATTGATTCCACTCTTTAATTGTAATGTGTCAATTTGGGAGGTTTGTTCACTTGTAGCAGGTGTGAGAGACGATATCTTATCATTTATCGTTTTAAAAATTTTCATTGCAGAAAGAAAGTGTTCCTTAGAGGAAGATTGATCATTTTGCGAAATTGATTGTGCTAATGCATCAGTTTCTTCCGCACCTTGTTTATAGAGTTGATTAGTTTCATCAGGTATTGTTGGCAGTTGAGATAATTGGATATTGATGTTATCTCTTGCTTGTGTTGCAATTTTTAGTAAGGTATCAAGATTAGAGTCAGCATAAGACAGAGGTAGCAAATTTGTTAGTATCAGACTTCCAACCAAAACAAGCAAAACAAATGCTAATGGTTTCATTCTTGATTTTCCTCCGACATTTTTCGTAGTTTAATGAGGTTTTGTTGGTCTACTTTTCCTATTTCAACAATTCCTTCTCTTTCAAGACGCTTTACTGCCCTCCAAGTTGTTGTTCGTGGTAAAAGGAATTTTTTACGTAGTTCGCTTTCATAAACTTGGCCACCATTTTCAGAAATAAATGTCACTATGTCTTTGTCCTCTTGACGTAATTCAGGCTTGAGTTTAAAAATTGTTTCTTTGTTTGGTATTGTAAAGTTATCGTTTCGAGAAAACTCAATTGTTTTAACTGGTTTACTATTTTTTGTTCTTTTGATCAAAACAATAGCTGTTGCAATAGCTCCTGCAATACCTCCACCAATCAAAAATAGTGTATTGTCTGGTATTTGTTTTGGATTTGAAAGAGTTGTTTGTTGTTCTTGAGAAGCAATGTTCTTTGCATCATTAGCAAGAACCTCTGCATTTGAATACTTGCCTTGACTGAATGCGGAATTGGCCTCTGCAAGTTTTGCAGTAGCCATTGGTGTCTTGATTCCTTCGGAATTAATATTGTTAATAAAATCTTGAGCTTTTTCTATAGCAAGTGTAGCAGTTTGACTTGTACCTAAAACTCCAAATACATAGCTAATGTCAGCAGGGCCACCTGGAAGAGTGATAAGAGATTGTTCATCAACAATTTGCATATTAAGTGGATAAGTACTCATTCCAACAATTACTGTATTTTTTGGTAAGACTAGAGAGAAATCGGTAGGCGAATCAACATGAAATGTCCATGTTTTACCACTTTTTGTCACAAGATCAGCTGTATCATAATCAATCTTAATCACAGAAGATCCAAGCGTTTGGATTATTGCTGAATTTGTGTTAATTTTACTGGAAAGTAAAGTGCCATTTTCATCCTGAGCTACAAAGTTATCGGTTGTGTTTCCAAATAGTTCTATTGTAGCATCTGGTGATTGTGGATCCGCATTAATTTGATAAAAAACATGAGCAGTACCGTCTGCATAAATGGTAAAGTCAAGAACCTTAGTGGAACTAGAACTAAAAGAATATTGGGTAAATGACGAGATCGTTATTAAAAAAAAGCATACTGCTACGACAGGAGCGTTTACCATTGTTGACAGAATATATGTGATCCTTACAAAAAGCATTCCTTCGGGTAATGCATACTCTGCTTGAACCAACTGTGCCTTTTGTTCCATGATTTAATACCTTAGGTTCATCATCTGGACAATATCCTGGAATCTTTGAAATTCTTGGAAGAATCTGATCCCTTTTTCAGTAATCGTAAATAGTCGATTTCTGTTGTCCTTCATTGATTCTACTAGACCTGCATCAATTAGTTTTTGACACTTTTCAAGCACTGCATAGTGTGACAGGTTTGCTCTTCTAGAAATCGCAGACACAATTACGCCTTGTGTACCTCCATCCATGGTTACACCTAAAATATCGGCAATTATGCCCATTTCCGATCTGTATTGTTGTTTTGACATGCCATCTGTATAGAAGCGATGTTTTATCAGGGACATCGTGAAATGCCATAGCGGAACGGCTAGCGGAACAGGTGTTTCATAGTTTGAAATTGCCAAAAATTGTCAATTTGTGTGGCGGGGGCGACTAATTAGAGTGGATTCTAGTGGCTGTTTAATTAAAAAGAAATGGAGGTTTGGCTTCAAACCTCCCGATTACGGAATTATAACCCAACGCGCCAAACGACTCTGGCTCTTTTTGGGTAGCCAACTTGCCTAAAAGAAGCAAAATGAGGTTAATAGAGATGCTAGATCGTCAAAATTAAACAAAAACATGTGTGATTAGGTACTAGATTGTTCTAGTCTGATTTTGCCACAAATCCAACAATCTCTTCTTTAACGTGTTGATATGGTCAAGCGATCATATGTTTAAAAAACAAGACATATTTACCGAGTTTAAAATCTGACATGACATAACTTGAAAAATGGTAACGGCAATGCACACTTAATTCCTATCGTAGAAGACATCTTATCAATAGATCCTGGAATGAGGTTTGCGGCAATAATAGATCTTAAAGGAAATATATCTGAAGCCATCATGAAGGAAGGAAAAACTTCGCTTAAGACCCAAAGAGAGGAAGAGCATTTTTGTAAACAAGTTGCACTTAGAAGGAAGATGCGGAAGCAGTTTGACAAAAGCTTAGGACCGGTAAACTATGTCCACATTGAACGTGAAAAAGTGACTCAAATTGTAGTGTATCCAAAGCGAAAAACGGTGTATGTTACAATAGAGCCAAATATTAACATTAAAAGAAAACTGGAAATTGTGGAATTAATTAAAAAGAAAACCGTACGTTTATAGAAATAAGAAAAATTAGGAAAGAAAATTAGTTTTTGGTAAGTTGGATAGCCCTTATTCAGATGCTGATTCTGCGGCAGGTTGTGGAGAACCTCCTCCTACTACTTCAGCAGTAGCAAATCGTCCACCCACTTGAGTGACTTTGATTTTTGCATTTTGCCCTATTTGTCCACCTTTGACAAATATCACAAAGCCATCTATTCTTGTAATACCGTCTCCCTTTCTACTAATTTCTGTTATGGATACGTCGTATTCCTTGCCAGTTTCTACTGGTTTTGGCCTGTCATCAAATCGTCTACCGCCGCCGCCAAATCTTCGACCGCCTCCGTATCCTCTATCGCCGCCGTAGCCTCGGTTATCAGATCTTTCGCCAAAACCGCCTTCGTTATAGCTCATCGTTGCACCTCCTTCCTAAATTCCCATGAATTCATACCATATAAAATCTGATCAGCTATTCAATTTCACAATCTAAACAAACTTAAGAATCCAGTATGGTTGCAAGTAACACTATATTCAAGTTTTTGTCTTTTTTGTAAAAAATCATTTGTTTAAGATTATATCAGATATTTGGAAAACAAGGTCAAATGTCTAATGAGCGAATCTATTAACTTTTTATATATTGTAAATTACATTATTGATAAGCAATATGTTTGAGAGGTTTAAAAAAAACCGTGATAAATTAAATGAATTTTCCTCGGAAAAAGAACCCGAAAGTAGTGTTATGGTTGAAGATACACGTTATGAGCCTCAAAAGGCAGAATCTACAAAATTTGAGCACAAAGCCGTTGAACAAGTAAAAATACCGGAATCTATTGAACAATTCAACATGAGTCAACCAACTGAAGACATTGGAATAAGATCGCTCATGGATAAGCGAACAAAACTTGAAGAAG
>DASSAF010000130.1:0-6833 GCA_035685565.1 Nitrosopumilaceae archaeon
GCCTCCAAGAACATTAAGTTCCGTCTTATTTGTAGTTCTAAAGCTCAGTGTCTCGTCATAACTTCCATCATATCTGAATGTTTTTCCATTTGCACGTATTACGCCTTTCAAATCAACAAATTTGTTTAAAATATTATGGTATCCTTTTGGAAAGTCTTTACCTATTACTGCAATAAGCCCAGGTTTTACAAAAAAACTGGCTGAGATTGCTGCATAAGTGGCAGCACCCCCAAGTATGTTTTTTAGAATTTTTGGAGGTGTCCTTATAGTATCTAGTGCAACAGAACCAAAAACTGTCAGCATATTTTGCTGATTTACGTACCGTGTATAAATGCGCTAGCTTCGTCTTGTGTTGGATAGTATGTAAAGGGAATATTAATTGAAGCAACAAGGAAATCATATTTTGTTGTTCCAGTTAATTTTACAGATGGAACATTATCATTTTTGTTATACTTATCAAGAATTGCATTATCAGCTAGAAATGGAGCCTTTTTAACAGTATTTCCCATAGCAGGTATTGTAGACGGTTCTAGTGTGCCGCTACCAAGATCTTGGCCTTCAACAGATATGACAAAGTCAGTTTTTCCTACATTTAGAATCATTAGTGATGGATTCGTAAATTCAAGCTGCATGTTGTAAAGCGTACCGTCATTAGTTCTCTCTACAATCTTGCTATCTACTATAGATACATGAAGATGAGTTACAGAAACATACTGAATATATCCAAAAGCACCAACTGCACCTATTATTGCCATTATAATGATTATCTTAGAATTCTTTTGCACACTATCTCACCAAAAAATTCCTTTTTAGCATACATAGGAAAAAAAACCAAATAATTTGTGTAAAAATTTTGATCTGTTTTCTAAGCTACTTAGAGCTAGTAGAATAAATGAAAATACTCAAATGGATTAATACGAATGGCCAAAATTAGACTAAAATTCGGTGAAAATGAGATAGAAGTAGAATCTAAGGACTTTTATGTAGACAATAAAAGTATAGACGAAGTTATATACAATCTTTCTAGGTTTGTAGCAAGAAATCAAACAGAAGAGCAAAGAACAGACACACAGGTAGAAATCCTAAGTGAAGTCCTGAACAATGAATCAAAAACAAATTATCTAAGCTCACTTGAAGATGCTGAAATTCATGAACCTGAATTTGTTCAACCAATTTCTATTGATAGAAATCAAATAAGGAGCAAAATACACATACTAGCACGGGATTCTTTTTTTGAGCAACCAAGAACCGTTTCAGAGGTTGTTGCACAACTTCGTGAATATGGTTGGGCTGCTGTGCCACTAGATGTTTCAAAGGTACTAGCAAGTATGGCCTTAAAAAAAGAAATACAAAAAGACATGCGAGAAAGGCGCAGCTATTACTCAAACAAGATAATAGTGCAGTTCAGTTAGACTCATAACCACAAATTTTACAGGAATCAAACACGTCTCCTTCCAAGTGGTCAAAATGAACATTACATTTTCTACATGTGTGATGCATATCAAAATACCCATCACTTTCGATCTTGCCTATCTGTTCTGATTTTAGATCAGTACTTCCACATTTTATACAATGACAACCACATTGCATAAAATCCATTTAGAGATACTCCTAATAATCTAGTTGAAATTCAAGCGATTTCTGAACTGTAATGCAATTACAACAGTTATTCCTACAACCAACGGTACAAACATTGGAAATTCAGGAATTGCAGTTGTACCAGTTAACTGAATTGTACCAGATTTGGATGGGTGAAATCCAACCCATGCATAAGTTCCATTATTGTGAAATGTACTGGTTAAAGTTCCGTTATCATTAAGCTTTCCTTGATATGGTCCCCACAAAAGCTCCTGTGGCATTATTACTGTTACAAATGAATGTGGTTTATTGACATCAAATGCATATGCTTTTGCTGATTGGTCAAATGTGTAAGGGCCCAAATCTGAAAGAGTTCGTATACCAATTATGAAATTATTATTTTGCCATTGTACATTTTGTAAAGTCATTGGTTCATTGATAATATAGTCCAAAGCAACACCATTACCATGTTGTCGAAGTCCTTTATCACCTAGATAAACCGGTCTGTCATTGGCCCAAATCATATCCACTCCTTTTGGAAAGTAAAAGTCTGTAAAAGTTGCATCTGACGGTTCTGTATAATTCCATTCCCAAACACCATTAATTTGAGATACAACATTTGTTAGATCATATTTGATTAGAGTCATATTTCTTGATGTGGGAGGAAACAATATTGATTTTTGAGCTGTAGATACATTGAGATATTGTACAGAATTGCCATTTTGATCTACTACAGAAAAGTTTGTCATCTTTCCTTTTACTGTAATTGCTTGAATTGCTGCTACACCGTTACCTTTAACAAAATGTGTCACATGAGCTGTTCCACTTTTATCAATTGCAATTTTAATATCCTCTACTGGTTTTTGCCCCATCGTTAATTCTTGACCAAAAACTTGTGACACCGATAAAAGCATCAAAGATATTATTAAAATTGAAAGTAATTTTCTCAAATTCATTATTCCTATTCTGCTATTGTCACATGAAGCATTTTTGCTTCTTGATGGGGGCAATCGTTTTTGTCTCGTGGTAAATTTACTATTTTATCTGCTACATCCATACCTTCTGTCACTCTGCCAAAAACTGTATACTGTTTATCAAGAAAAGTACTATCTGTTGTAACTATGAAAAATTGTGAACCAGCACTGTTAGGATCCATTGCACGAGCCATAGAGACTATTCCCCTAAGATGTGATTTAGAACTAAATTCGGCTTTGATAGTATGGCCTGGACCACCTATTCCCCACTTATTTTTATCTGGTTTTTTGGTATTGGGATCTCCACCTTGAATCATGAATCCTGGAATGACCCTGTGAAATAACGTTCCATCGTAGAAGGAACTCTTTGCAAGTTTTGTGAAATTTCTTACTGTCTCAGGAGCAAGATCTGGCAAAAGCTCAAAAGTTATCTTCCCAAAATTCGTCTCTATTGTAGCCTTAGGCATTTTCTTCAAATTGTGTCATTTAATCATAAGAACCTTTCTTCACAATTATTTATGTTAAAGATGATTTTGTAAATACAGGTACTGTTAATCCTGGAGAAATTATACCAAATAATCTAATTATCACAAAAATGAATCAAAAAAATCAAATACTTTTACTTTCCAAAATCAATCAACCTAACAATAGATAAAGCTCAACGTGTTATCTTTTGATAATAATATACCTAAATTCAATCTTATTGTAACTAAAGAAAAATCTTTTAATTACATAAAAAGATTTTTCATTTTTTAAATATCTAATTAATACAAAAACAATAGTAACAGTCTTATATAGAAGATCTGAAAAATACAAAACGTGAATCGCTCTACTCAAAGCACAAATATTAAACAAGCCATAAACTCGTTGCTTGACAGAGGCCTTACAGATAAACAAGATATCTATACCAAAGTGGTAGAAGAGCTTGGTGTTCCAAGACCAACAGTAAGGCGAGTAGCACGAGATCTACGAAATGAACTTTTACAAAAAATTCAGATTTTGCAGTCTGAGGTTCCAAAACTTGGATCAGGCGATAAAGATACTAGTGACTAGCAAAATCTTTCCTTTTTATAATATGCATTTTAGTTCTGATAATTTCCATTACTGTTATATTCTAGGAATCTTGTGATAAAATTATGGGGCACATTCCTACCATAGTAGTTACTTGTCTGGCTTCTGCTCTTACAATACTATACTTTGTGCTTCCTGATGCAACACACTTTGCTATGATAGTTTTCATAGTAGCCGCATGGTTTCTTGCTGCAATATGTTGGTTAGCACAAAAGAGTGCTGATTATATTACGAAGGGCGGATACGGTCATGAAGAAAAAAAAAAGCTAGTCAACACTAGTAATCATCAACAAACAGTCCAGGTAACTTCAAACCAAATCAAACAAGCCAAAGTTGCACTTGGTGCAGAGTTAGATGAGCTACGAAACACCGTAAAAAATAAAGACAGCGAAATTGAAAACCTAAAAAATGAGATTGCCAGCCTGCAGACTCTTGTACAAATAGAAGCCCTCAAGACGGAGCTTGCAAACCTAAAGACACTAACAGCAAAGGAAAGCTCAAAGAGAAAATAACTATTTGCAATGCTGACAGCTTTGTCTTCCGTGATTTTCTTTACAGCTTGGGCAGCTTACTGCACCACTGAAATGGCAATTACAACGACATCCATCATTTAGTTTCTCTTCTGGTACCAATTGATACGAATTGATTATACGTCATCTTAATATGTAACTTTTTCAAAAGGGAATTTATGAAATATGTACTTGGTATGGCAGTAGGAATCTTTTTGCTTTTAATACCAAGCCTGAACTCTGTATCACAGGGAGTCCAATGGGATCCAAAATTAATTGCTAGTAGTGATATTCAATTAGAAAAATCAATCGTTTACATGCACATTCCAGCTGATAACAAACTTCCATTTGGTTGTGTTTGGGGCAAAGTAATAGACGCTGTACCAGGATATCCAGTAGTAGTTCAGATTTATCAAAATGGTAAACCAGTTTATTTTGCCCAAGTAGATGTGAAAAATGACGGTTCATACGAACACTATTTTAGAATTAAATCGGTAGATGGTAATAACGTGATTAATGTTTTTCAGGGAGATTACACTGTTAACATCTTCAAAACAGTTTACGTTACAACTGCTCCAACTATAACCTAAGAAAGTTTCAGTTTCATCTAATACAATAATAAAGCGGGCTCGGAGGGCTTCGATCCCTCGACCTGTAACTTAGGAGGCTACTGCGCTATCCATGTTGCGCGTCAATAAGACTCTGCGCTACGAGCCCAGAAAAAATCAGTCTTGTTAACAATTTAAGCGTAATCAAGATTTGAAACTATCATCTGTCTGATTTGATTCCAAGTTGGATCGTCTAAACCGTTCCATTTCTCATAAAATACAACATCTTTCAAATCAAGTCGTGGAAGCCAACCAGCTGTTTCTAGATCTGGCTTTTCTGCAAACTTTGAAACATGACCAAGACACAAGTATGCAATGGGGACAACATGTTCTGGTATTTCAAGAATTTTTTTTAGATCATCATTTGAAAGTATGCTGACCCAACCAAGTCCAATACCTTCTGTTCTTGCAGCAAGCCAAAGATTTTGTATTGCACAGCATACACTGTAAATTCCTGTTTCAGGAATACTTGATCGTCCTATCACAAAGGGACCAAACTTTGTAGGATCATATGTCACACAGACATTTACTGCTGAAGATAAAATTCCTTCTAACCTTAAGGAAAGATATTTTGTTCTTTTTGGATCCTCAATAAGAGTTGCAGAACGTTTTCTTTCATTATCAAATGATTCTTTTACTTTCTTTCTAGTTTCAACATCTTTTATTAGAATAAAGTTCCATGGCTGTGAAAAACCAACCGATGGTGCATGATGAGCAGCATTTAAAATTTTAGACAGGGTCTTGTCATCAATTGGCTCTGGCATAAAATGAGATCTCACATCACGTCTTGAAAAAACTGCTTTGTAAAAACCATTTTTTTCATCTTGGGAGAATTCCTCATTCATAAAACACCACCAGTAACAATGCATATTATTCTTGTTTTCTCAAATTAAACGTTAATAACGCCTACAAGAAGAGTCGTATTTTAACGGGCCGATCGTCTAGTTGGTTAGGATACCGCCCTGACACGGCGGTGGTCGAGAGTTCAAATCTCTCTCGGCCCATCTGTTTTTATTCTGTAATTTTATGATCAATACCATGGCCAAATTTACTCAAAAAGAAATTGAGTTTTTACAAAATAATGAGGCATGTAGAATAGCAACATCCCATGATAACATACCGCATGTTACTCCAGTTACATATTATTTTGAGGATGGGTTTTTCTATCTGGCAACAGATTATGATACAAAAAAATATTCCAATCTTAAAAAAAATAACAAAATAGCAATAACCGTAGACATTTACATGTCTGGAAAACATAAAGCTGTAATCGTACAGGGAACAACGGAATTTATTGAAAAAGGATCAGAATACAAGCAGCTCTATGAAATTTTTTATAAAAAATTTTCATGGGTAAGAGATAATCCTTGGAAAGAAGGAGAAGCACCCTTTGTTAAAATAAAACCAAAAACAAAGATTAGCTGGGGCCTAAACTAGCCAAATGTAGATTCAAAATCTCTTGTAATAAGAGTCCACGCTGACTCTACAGTTACTTGACCTGTTACCTTGTAGCTAACTGGTTGACCATTTATGATGGATTGGTATTCATTAGAAATTTGATCAGTATCTACAAGTTCGAATGTATTGGTGAATGTTACTGTACTGCTGGGAAACAGTGGTGCTCTTCCAGCCATGGCAATGTCCTCAGTACTATAATGACCACTTCCTAGATGCTTACCATTTACAAACAAATCATAATTGATGGAAGGAATGGTAGATGTTACAGTAGTAGGGTTTGTCACATTAAACAATACTTCAAGATGAGCTCGATTGTTTATCTTGTTTACATCAATTAACTTTACGCCAGCCAGATCTATGTTTACCTGTTTGAGAGCATCTTGACCAGAGTTTGCAAATAAAACCAAATAAAGCATTAAAAATCCCAATCCAGCAAATGCGCTAAATATAACAACTCTACCTCTGCTAACCAATTCAACAGCTACGGGTTCTATAGAATTAAAAAACCTTCTCAGGATCACTTCTGTTAATTTTGCGGGTGTTTCTTTATCGTGTTAACTGTTGGGTGTTTTCGATGATTTTTCTTTTTATTTACTCGGTTGATAGATTAGATATTACGGAATGCATCACCAATG
>DASSAF010000131.1:0-11143 GCA_035685565.1 Nitrosopumilaceae archaeon
ATGTCATATATGGAAAATAGGAAGACTAGTACGATTTTCGTTGCTTCTGGTCTAGGGCTCCTTGCATTAGGAGAATTTCTTGGATGGTATTCCGTGGTGTTTCCAAAATCAGTCCTTTATGTGATATCAATCTCAACTAAGATAGCAGGATTGGGAGCATTGTTTGTACCCATCTCCAAAGTTCCATTGAGAGGTATGAAATTTGGCAGCAACATATAGAACTCATATGAGTATAATTGGGGACATACTCACCACTACGAGAGATGAGGTACCAGACGAGACTGGTGCCAGTGTGACCTATCTCATACGAAAAGCTAACATTTCTTATGGAAGAATATCCAAAATTTTAGAAACATTAGTACAGCAGGGCCTTTTAGAACAAACAAACTCCGATAGAGCATGCAAGTATAAGATTAGTTCAAGAGGAAGAGAATTTTTGCAGGCATATCGTGGATTCAGAGAATTCGCAGAAACATTTGGTTTAAGAATTTAGCTTTTATCTTCTTCTACATCTTCTTCATCTTCGATATCATCATCAAAATCATCCTCAAAATCATTATCAAATTCGTCTGACATCGTCAGTAGAAAAAAGTGAATTACTATTAAGGATTTAGGTTGACAGCTACTTTTAGTTTTGAAACATCAAATGTAGATAATCAGAGTTCCACGTATATGTTGTTTCAACAATAATCTTTTAGAGGGAAGCCCCTATCCAACCACTACATGAAACACAAATGTCCATGCCATCTTCATTGACATATGTTTCTCCTCCAGGTGGACATTGACATTGTTGAATTTCTTCATCCATAGATATGGTACGTCAATCAATCTTATATTGTTTAATAACAAGACATAATTTACTTCGTATCCTTTTAAAAAAATTATGATTGTTGCTTGCGATCCAGCTGGGATCAAATTAGCTGCCATTACAGTAAAGAAAGGTGGTCTAGTTGTGTTTCCTACAGATACAGTTTATGGCATAGGATGTGATCCGCGAAATCCAAAAGCCGTTGATGCAATCTACAGTATAAAGAAAAGAACAGAATCCAAAAATTTGCCTGTTCTTGGGTATTCAAAAAAAGAGATATCGAAAATAGCTATATTTGATAAATTATCTAATAAAATTGCAGATAGGTTTTGGCCGGGACCAATAACCCTAGTTTTAAAATTAAAAGATAAGGAAATTGGTGAATCTATGAAATTAGAAGATAAAATTGCCGTACGAGTTCCTAATCACCCATGTGTGCTATCACTTTTGAAGGAATGTAAGATTATAGTTGGAACTAGTGCAAATTATTCTGGAAATTCACCGTTTTCTGATTCAAAGGAGGTGCTAAAGAATTTTTCAGGATTTGATGTTTTCCTAGATGGTGGAAGAATACTAAATTCGAATGAATCCACAGTTGTAGAAATAGCTGATGGTGATTTGAAAATATTAAGACTTGGAAAAATAACCAAGACGGAGATAACAACACTACTTTGAATCTGATTGTAACAGCCAGTCGTCATCTAGAAGACGAAGCTGCTCAAGAGATGACCGCAATTCTAGAAAGTTTTGGGGACAATAACAGCAAGATAAACATAACAAGTCTTTCAGGAATTGTAACTTGCATTACTACGCTTGAACCGTTTTCAGTAATTAAAAAAATTCAAGAAAAAGTATTGGAAGAACCGTGGAGCATGAGATATTGCCACAGAATTATACCTATCCAAGAAACAGTAATTACTGAAAAACAAAACATAGTGAATTCTGTACTAAACCATGTAAAAATAATGAGAATTGAAGATACTTATAGAATAACAGTTGAAAAGAGACACTCTACCATTTCAACAAAGGAAATTATTGATGCAATTGCAGACAAAATAGATAACAAAGTATCCCTTGAAAAATTTGATTGGATAATACTAATAGAGATTCTTGGAAACAAGACAGGCATTTCAATATTAAAAGAAAACGATATTTTGAGTACCCAAAAATTGAAACGTAGTTTATCTGAATAGAACAGCGGATTTTTCTGCAAGCAAATACTCAAGTGGAGTAGGTGATGTCACGGATTGTAACTGTTTTGCAGATATTTTGAATTCTTTTTTTAGAAAATTAGAGTTATCTTTTAGAAAAACAACAGATGTTAAGAGATGTCCCAATGAGGAATACAGTTTATCGAGATATGGTTTTTTTCCAATTGCAATCAAAAGAAAACTTTCTTGTCTTTTCATGCCAACTTTTTGAATTGCTTCATTAATTTGTCTAGTACACGCAAATCGCATTAAAGTGTCTGTTTCAAGTTTGTTTGAAAGCATACTACCAGTTTTTTGAGCTGCGAGAGAAATTGTAATTACTTTTTTTGCATGTTCCAAGTTCAGAACATAATCAGAACATATACCTTGAATTATCAAATCCATGTGCTTTTGACGTAAATCTTCAAGAAATTTTATTGGATCATCAAAATCATTTTTTATTCCTATCAATTCTATTCTAGTTTGGAATATGTTAAACCATATTCTTTTCACATTGCCGCCATGAATAACAGGAATTATACTAATTACATCTCCATCTTTAAGAATAGTTGCCAAGCCTTCCAAAGTAGAAGAATCAATACCGTTGATTGCAATTAGCATATTTTTTACATCTAATTGTGACAAGTTTTTTGGAATCCTTTTCTGAAGGAGTTCTATTAATTTGGATACTGATATTTAGTCAATATCAATTTCTAATTTATCTGTAGAAAAGGATTTTTTTGCTCCTCCTAGAAGTTTTATCGTTATCATTAGTCAAATGTAGATTCTTGCCTATATTGAATTTCTGATTCAAGTTGACAAAAGCAAATTCAGGTATAAAATTAATTTAATATCTCTTCTTCTTTCAGCCCTTCTGGCTCTACAGATTCTGATGCTTCTATTCTTTGAGCTTCTTTCTCATTTTGTTCTTCAATCTCACGTTTAATGTATGTTGTAATGTATCCAGCAATCTCATTTTTGAGGCCTTTAGATCTAACAATAGCAACTTGATCAAGGACTTTTTTATTTTGTGCAAAATCAATTCCGAATTTCTCTCTATAGATAGCTAGTACCTCTGTTGAAATTCGTTTGATTCTGTTCACGTCTTCGATGGGCAACAGGGGTTTTTTATACCTATACACCAAGATAGTGCTTGCAATTTTGTTCTAATTGATTAGAGATTTCATCATATGTTGTGTGTAAGACTTTTGCAGCACAAAATACAACACTTGGAAGAAAGGCGATTTGTCCTACTTTAAATCCAAAGCATCGTGAAAATTTTACAGGACCATCTGTTTCTACAAGAATTCTTTCTGTTCTAGTTTCCGAAAGTAAAACTTGTTTGTCTTTTGCATATAACATAGCAGGTCCATATGAAACAAAATATTCACGTTCCATTACTGTTTCTAGTTGTTTTTTACTACCTGCAAACCAATGTAGTAATATACCAGAAATCGAATAAGACGGCAATATAGTCAGTATTTCCTCTAATGTTGCTCTAGAGTGGATGGAGATTGGTTTTTTCAGTTTTTCAGCTAATGACAGCATTTTATGGAAAACCAGTTCTTGGTTTTTGAATCCAATTTCATCTGAAACATATGTTTTGTCAAGTCCGATTTCACCAATTCCAGAAATATATTTTGAATTTTCTTCTATTAGATTAACAACAGATTCTAAATCATTTGAAGATGCTTTTTCAGGATGGATACCAATAAATGGCAATATCAGACTACTTTTTTTACTAACTTCAAGTGTTTTTTTTGAACTTTGAAGATCTACAGACACGCAGCAAGCTCGTATTCTCAATTTATCCATACCATTAATAATAAATGGTAAATCTTTTGAAAATTCATCATCGGAAAGATGAATGTGGGCATCAGTAAGCCAACTCATGCAAAACCTTTGTTTTTGTCCTTAAAATAGTAACACATGAAAATCTAGATAAAAAATGATATCAAGTTAGTCTGCAGAAATCGATTCCTGCGTAGGTTTTTTTCCACTTGAAGTCTTTTATGAAAGTTAAGAAAGATCATCGCATGACATCATCTGAATTTGGCCTTTCTGCAATGTATCGCATTTTAAAGAAATCTGGAGCAGAACGAGTTAGTGATGAATCAGCAGATGAATTAAGAAGGATTCTAGAAGAGATCGGAGTTGCGATAGCAAAAAGTGCCGTTGACATGTCAGGGCATGCAGGAAGAAAGACCGTAAAAGCTGAAGATGTCAGGCTTGCTGCAAAACAGTTTGCAAAATTCTGATCTAAAAGATTTAATTGTTCATTGAAATCTTTTTTGAGTGCGGTGAGGTGGCAGAGCGGCTATGCGTTCGCCTGCAAAGCGAATCTATAGGGGTTCGAATCCCTTCCTCACCTCTCATTATATCATAATAACCAACTTCTCTAAATACACCGATTTCTAATCATGCTAGTTTGACGGAAAGATCTAACGGTCTATTAGAATTCATCCCTGGAGCTCGTCCTGTTTTGCAACAAATTACAAATGGACAACCTTTAGAAGGTTTTGCACAAAATATTCGAGATAGTATAAGAGAATATTCAGAAGATGCACAAAGTGAAGTAGAAAAAGGACATAACTTCCTTCATTGGGTACTCACCAGGGTTTTTGAAGCAACAGAAGATGATGCGACTGATGCTATTGTAGATGGTGCAAATGATCTAGGTATAGATGCATATCTTCCAGTTGATTTTTCTGATGATAAAATTTATCTTTTTCAATCCAAGTATGGTACTTCGCACTCCCTTGAAGCAATTGCCAAATTCAAAGAAGATGTTAGGAATTTACAATACAAAGACATTTCAAAAATGCGGCCAGAATTGGCTCGTTTGGTAACTCAAATACGAGAAAAAAATCTTAAAGTTGAATGCGTATACGTAACAGACCAAAAAGTAGAATATCAGAATCAAGAGTCACTTGAGATATTTGATATTGAAATAATAGTCCAACGGCTTTGGGACAGAATAAAAAAACCAGCCGCAGGTAAAAAAGCTGCTATAAAACTTGAAAGTAAACTGAAATATCAAAACACACTACTTGGAATTTTAAAACTAAGAGAATTAACAAACTTTGTTACAAAAAACCGAGATTATGTTTTTGAATCTAATATCAGACAATGGATGCAATTCAAAACAACTGTGAATAAAGGCCTAAGAGAGACCCTTCAAGAATCACCTAACAAATTTTTCTATTATAACAACGGAATCACCATTGTTGTAAGCGACTTTGAAGAATTGGAAGAAAATGCAATACTTTTACATGCACCGCAGATAGTAAATGGAGCTCAAACATCAAATTCAATTTTGGATCATGCAAAACGCACTCATAATCTAGAGGGTAGTATAACGGTAACAATTATCAAAGCAGCGGACGAACAAGATCAAAATAACATTACAAAATATAGAAATTCCCAAAATGCAGTAAGAGGAAAAGATTTAGTTTCCCTGATGGATTTCCATAAATCAATTAAATCACAAATGGAAAATTTTGGATATTTCTATGAGATTCAAGCTGGCTCTTTTGATTCCAAGGCAAAGTCTCAGCAAAGCGAGTTTGACGGAGATTCAACTTATAACAAGTATCTTCCTGAAAATCACAAAAAAGTAATTGTTGCAAAAGATGCCATACAGGCATTTGTAGCTGGAATAGAACAGCGCCCTACAGAGTCATACAGCTCTCCCGCACAATTTCTGCCACGTGGTAGCAAATATGATGAAGTCTTCAATGAGAGACTCAAAGATGATTTAAGATTACTTTTGTATCCATATATTGTAAAAGAATATGCCAAGAGAATACTAAATTATGGAAAAAAAGGCGGTCATAAGACAAAGAGATATGCGACGCTCTTTTTTGTGGCAGTATACTTCAAAATTCTACATGAAAAAGTTCTGCTCACAAAAGGAGATTTCAAGGAAGACATAGCAAAGCTCGAACCTATTTTTAAGAGTTTTAAACTAAATCAACGAATTTTGAAACTCACCGATGTCATTGTAACAAAATTTCTAGAGGACACAGTGGTAGATGATGAGATGACTGCTGCAAATACGTATCATAATTTCTTTTCTCATCACGTATGGCAAGATGCCATGATACGGGTAATTGAGAAGAAGATAAAACAAGAAGAAGACGAGATAGGCAGTATAAAAAAGATAGTACAAGATCTTTTCTAAGTTTTTGAAATAAATAGCGGCAGATGGGTGACCGATAAGGTCTCTTGCAGGAGGTCCGCATCTAGCCATCCAGTCTACCGCAGTTTTATTCTATAAAATAGTAGTATTTAACATGATTTTTATAACGAAAATTAAGAAATGTTGTCACGTTGGAAGAAAATCAAAAGTGTTCCCTATGTAATGGACCGTTAGATCATGTCTATCATCCAATGGAAAAATGGAATATCAAAGGATTTTTGTGCAGTAAATGTTATTCACAAAAGATCTTTGAAACTTATCCAGGAACTCATGAAAGAGTAAATAAATCTTAAATTTCTAAAAACCAACCAGTTACAATTTTATTTTTGTTGTATTCATCACCTATACCAGTAGCGTATCTCCATACAAACGGAGCATTTGTTTTCACTTTATTTTTAATATTAACAAGTGATTCCACTTCTTGATTTACATTTGTAGCAGTAGTGCCACACTTTTCACAAAATTTGCACTTTGAATCCAAAACTACAGGTGATGATTCAATTACAGGATATGCTCTACAAGCAAGCGGTCTGTTTTGATATATTTTACATTTATAACCACCGTGCGGAGATCTTTCGCTACTTTCAGTATCCAAAAAAGGACATGTATTACCATTAGAGTCTTTTCCCATTAACTGATATGCAATAATTTCTGTAGGCCCGTCAGATTTTTCATGTGAAATACCAATGCGTGGAAGAATTGAAATTTCTAGATTATGGGTTTTTGCATATGATTCAATTTTCTCCTTTTCTTCAGGCAAAATTAGAACACCTATTTTACCAAACTTTATTGTAGGATAATATTCTCGTTCGATACAACATTTTGAGCAATCTTGGATACATTCAAAATTCACAGCATTATTGCGTTAAAAATGGATAAAACTCTTGCATTAAGGTCCTCCTAGATAAAAGTGGCTAAATATTCTTCGTACAATAGTTGAAGATCAGGCGTAATACCCTTATATCACCAAATCATATATTCACTAAATATGGTCACCTATAGAACCAGCATGCAGATAGTAAGTGATTTACTTACAGTTACTGAAGAGAGTGGAGCAAACGGCATAAACGTAACCTCGCTTTTGACCAAAGCCAATCTTTCACATTCTAGACTAAGCAAGTTTATCGATAATCTTACTGGCGCAAATCTAATAAACAAAATCGAGTTTGATGGCAAAAATGCCTTTGTAATAACCCCAAAGGGCAAACAATACTTGGAATCATACAAGAACTTCCAAACCCTTGCAGATACTTTTGGTTTAGATCTTTAAATTCAAAACAAGCCCAGTAAATATTTTAAAACTAATCTATTTTTGATCTTTAATATAATACGCAGATTTTAGAAATTTATGAGTAAAACACTCGAAGCCATCGGTTTTGCTTTAATAGGAGGCATGATTTATGCCATGTTTGGCGGAGGATCAAGTGGTCCCAACATGACACTTTTTTGGCTTTGTGCTGTTGGTACTTTAGGAGTTGTCATGTACAGAGCAAAAAAGAAAAAAGCTAAAGAGAAAAACGTCTGAAAATTTTTGAACATATCTTTTGATCGCTATTTCTTTTTATTTATACAAATGAATTTTTCATTTAAATTAATCAAATAGAAGAAGATCGACAGATCTATAAAGGTGGATATTGGTGTAAGGAAAGAGGAACGACGTGGCAGATATTTCAGATTGGTGGAAAGGATTGGGCAAAGAGCTCGAAATAGATATAGAAGATCTTGAGGAACCTGAAAAAAAGAATCAACTCCTATAGATTTAATTTTAATAATAAAACTTTCCAAATTAGATAGTTGTTGTAACAGAAAAATAATAAAAATTCGATTTTAATGATAAAGCCTCGAGTGGGATTCGATCCCACGGCCTAACGCTTACGAGGCGTTCGCTCTACCAGGCTGAGCTATCGAGGCAATGGTTCGCAATGTCATCAGAGTTTATAAAAAGCCTTTGTGCTTTGGATTCATTGAAAGTATCTATCTCTGGTGTGAGAGGAATTTTTGGTCATGACCTAAACCTTAGTGACATAATAAAATTTTGCCAGAATTTTTCTTTGTTAGTAAAATCAAAAAAATGTGTTGTTGCTCATGATACAAGACCTTCAAGTAAAATCGTAAGCGAGGTTGCCATTGCTTCTTTGATGGAAAGAGGACTTGACGTATACAATTTAGGAATCGCGCCAACACCTGTTGTTTTTAGAGAATCTCGAAAATATGGAAGCGGTCTAATAATTACTTCATCACACAATCCACTACAATGGAATGGTCTAAAATTCATCATAGATGGAAGAGGAATTAATGAAAAAGAGTTGGGATGGATTACTCGGAAAAACAAGTTTTCAAAGGAAAAAATCGGTTTAGAATCAGAGACAGATTCTAAGTACGTATCAGACGCCATAAAATTAATTGGTAAGGTAAAAGGTTCCCCAAAAGTTGCCATAGATGTTGGTGGCGGGGCAGCATTTGAAGTCGCACCAAAAATGCTTGAAACTCTTGGTTGCAAGATACAGAAAATCAACGGAACACCTGGAATTTCTTCACACGGTCCTGATCCTACATCTGAGAACCTTACAGAGTTATGTTTAGCAACAAAAAAGTGCGACATAGGATTTGCATTTGATCTTGATGGAGATAGACTAGTGGTTGTAAAAAATGGAAAAAAACAAGCACCTGACATAACTCTTGGGTTAGGCATTGCAAAAGCACTTGAGATAGGATACAAGCGCTTTGTTTTGAGTATAGACACTAGTGTTTCTGTTGAGAAATTTATTAAATCACGTGGCGGTCAAGTTCAAAGATCAAAAGTAGGAGAGGCAAATGTCGTGGATTTAATGATAAAAACAAAGTCACAGGCAGGAGGTGAAGGAAGCAGTGCGGGATTTATCTTGCCAGAATTCAACATGTGTAGAGATGGAATATTGACTAGTGGGTTAATAGCTGGTATGCTTGGAACCAAAACCTTTACTGACGTCATGAAATTCATGGAACAATATTTTCAATTAAGAACTAAAGTTGAAGTAGGATCCGTATTTCATAAAAAAACATTACAAATTTTGTTATCCAAAATGAAAAAACAATACAGTGAAATAATCACACTTGACGGAATAAAATCAATCATTGACGAAGATAGTTGGGTGCTAGTAAGACAATCAAATACTGAACACATCATAAGAATATCTACTGAATCAAATAATTTGAAAAAAGCAAGATCTATTCAAAAACAAGTTACAGAATTAGTTAATCAGAGCTATGAGCAAGCCAAACGAAACAGAAATAATTAGAATATTTCAGCAAAGTTTTGGAAAAAAGTCAAAATTCGTACCTGAGGATGTAGAGATTATAAGAATGAACAAAGCTATTGTTATAGTCAAGTCAGATATGCTAGTTGAAAGTACAGATGTACCACCAGGCATGAAAATTAATGAGATTGCTAGAAAAAGCATGGTTGCATGTGTGAGTGACTTTGCATGTAAGGGGATAAAGCCGCAATATGCTAATGTTTCCCTTGCAATCCCAAAAGGATTTTCCAAATCCAAAATAAAAAAGTTGGCTGCTGGTTTTTCTATGGCATCAAAAGAATATGGAGTTAAAATTGTTGGTGGCGATGTAAATGAGGGAAAGGAAATAGTAATTGATGTATCCATGTTTGGTATTTCAAAAAAAATAGTCAAACGAAATGGTGCTAGGATAAATGATGTTATTATTACATCTGGTCCATTCGGTTATTGTTCTGCAGGATTGAAAATCATTTTAAATCATCTTAAAGCAGATGCAAAGTTTACTAAAAAATGCAAACACCATGTGAACAAACCAACTACAAGATTAGAATTTGGTTTAGGAATTTCAGACTATATTTCATCGTCAATGGACTCAAGTGATGGATTATCTGCTACTTTAAACGAGATGAGCATGCAGAGTAGAAAAAAATTTGTAATTACAAAACTTCCTACCAAACCAGATGTGGAAAAATTTGCAAAGACAAATAAAATAAAATTAACAGATCTTGTTTTTTGTGGTGGTGAAGAATACGAGATAGTAGCTACAGTATCAAAACATAATTTAGACAGAGTTAGACAAATAGCAAAGATGTACAAGACGCCCTTGTTTGAAATTGGATATGTTACAAATGGTAAAAATGTTGTTTACTGTCAAGAAAACAAACTAATTCCTGTGAAAAAGTGTGGCTGGCTTTATTTCAAATCCTAATGTTTTTTAAACCCATAGATGGCTTTTGAAATGTTGTCAGAACAAGAAGCTAAAGAAAAATGGGGAATTGCCCATATCTATAGTAGTTATAACAATACGATTGTTCACATCACAGATCTCTCTGGTGCTGAAACCGTTGCAATTAGTTCTGGAGGGAGACATGTAAATGCAGATAGATACGAATCGTCTCCATATGCAGCCATGAAATCCACAGGTGCTGTTGTTGAAGTTGCACATGATAGAGGTTTTACTGGTCTTCACATTAGAGTAAGAGCGGTAGGTGGAGTAGGAGCTAGAGTTCCAGGCCCAGGAGCACAAGCAGCAATAAGAGCACTAGCAAGAGGTGGCTTTAAGATTGGAAGAATAGACGACGTAACTCCAATACCACATGACACAACCCGCAAGAAAGGCGGTAAAAGAGGAAGAAGGGTTTAATCTTCCAATAGTTTTACTTTTACTTTACAATTATTATATTCAAAAAAATTTGTTAGAAAACTGATAAATTTATCTTCGTGTTTTTTTCCTTTTGAAATTGCAATCTGATCGGCAAGTTTTTGTTGCATAGCAAGAAGTAATTCTACTTTGAATAATATTTTAAAAAAAGCCCATCCAAATCTCTCCATTGCATTACTTATCAAAAAACCATCGTATATTCCACATGACGATTGAAGACGTTCCATTGCTAAAGAAATAAGTTCTCTATCAGTTTCGTATTTTGTTGTAGCAATTTCAACAGTTATT
>DASSAF010000132.1:0-7424 GCA_035685565.1 Nitrosopumilaceae archaeon
TTTTTGAAAATGGTAAAGGTTGTAAGGTAGTAGATGTAAGAATTGGTCTTGTCTGAAACTGAGAGTTTTCTTACTGTTGAATAAAACTAGTTTAGAATATTTATATTGCTTTGAGAGAGAATAGCTGTATGCCAATAAAGACGGGTGCTGAGTATATTAACAGTCTAAGGGGAAGAAATCTCAAAGTCTATCTTTTTGGAGAACTAGTCAAAGAACCCGTAGATCATCCAATAATTAGGCCTTCTATTAACGCGGTTGCTGAAACTTATGATTTAGCAGTAAGAGAGGAAGAACTTGCTACTGCCAAATCATCGTTAACTGGACAAAAAATTAATAGATTTTTGCATATTGTGCAAAGCCCAGAAGATCTTGTCAATCAAAATAAGATGCAAAGAAAACTCGGACAAAATACTGGAACATGCTTCCAGAGATGTGTTGGTATGGATGCATTAAACTCGCTTTACTCCGTTACTTATGAAATAGATGAAAAATATAAAACAAATTATCATAAACGATTAATTGATTTTATCAAAATAGTACAAAACGAAAATCTTGTAATCGGCGGTGCTATGACTGATCCAAAAGGAGATAGAAGTAAAGCTCCGCATGAACAGGAAGACCCTGACATGTACTTACATGTGGTAGAAAAAAATGACAAAGGAGTTTTAGTCAAAGGAGCAAAAGCTCATCAAACAGGTTGCATTAACTCTCACTGGATAATTGTCATGCCAACGATGAGATTACAAGAAGATGACAAAGACTTTGCAATAGTAGGAGCTGTAAAAGCGGATGCTCCTGGAATAACCTATATTTATGGTCGTCAGTCGTGTGACACAAGAAGTATGGAAGAAGGAGATATTGATTCTGGAAACGCAAAGTTTTCCGGGCAGGAGGCCATGATAATTTTTGATAATGTTTTCATTCCATGGGAACACATATTCATGAACGGTGAATTTGAATATGCTTCGATGCTTGTTGAAAGATTTACTTGTTATCATAGAAGAAGCTATGTTTGTAAAACGGGCCTTGGAGATGTACTAATTGGTGCTGCTGCAGCTATTGCAGACTATAATGGAATTCCAAGTGTATCTCACATAAAAGACAAGCTTGTGGAAATGACTCATCTAAATGAGAGCATATATGCTGCAGGAATTGCTTCCTCATACCAAGCTCATAAAACGAAATCTGGAGCATGGTTAAATGATGATATGCTTGCTAACGTGTGTAAACATAACGTTACAAGGTTTCCATATGAAATAGGTAGATTAGCTCAGGATATTGCGGGGGGTCTTATGGTAACACTTCCATCAGAAAAGGACTTTAGAAATCCAGAAACAGGACCAATGCTTAGAAAGTATCTGAAAGGGAGAAAAGGAGTAGATGTTGAAAACAGGATGAGAATTCTTAGATTAATAGAAAACATGACTATGGGAAGAAATGCTGTAGGATATCTAACAGAATCAATGCATGGGGCAGGATCTCCGCAAGCGCAACGAATTAACATTGCACGTCTAATGCAACTTGAATATAAGAAAAAGCTTGCAAAAAATCTTGCTAGTGTAAAAGACGATGATAATCTTACTCCAGAACAAGCAGATTATTTTGAGCGAGTATTCAAATTAAGTAAAACCCAAAACTAAATTCTCAAGTGATTATTTCTTAAAATTATATATCTTTTTGTTCTGATTCTTTTGAATATTTATTTTCTGTACTAGTGTTTGTATATTCATTATCAGAAGTTTTATCAAACTCGTTTGAAGTTATAGAATTGGGCTTTTTAGGACCTTCAGTAGGAGGAGTTTTGGGATCTTCTCCAGGAGGTTTATCAGATATAGTTCCCGATCCATCTTTTTTTCCAAATTGTTTGAAAAGCATTATTCCAATAATTACTGCAATGATGATGTAATTTATGGGAGGAGTAAGTATTCTTGTAACATATCCTATTTGTGGTATTACATATTCTACCTTACCTATGTAATCTTGTTTGGTTATTGGGAAATCTGTTCCTGGAATTGATCCCGGATTGGCATCTCCCTTTGTTCTAATGACAAGAGGATCCTTTTGTAGAATCTCAGCTACTCTATGTACAATTACCCGGTCATGACCACTTGGTCTATTGAAAACTATGATGTCACCTACTTTGATATGATCGAAGGGAACATTACCTTGTACAACAATGACATCAAAAACATTGAGATTGGGTATCATACTACCACTTGAAACCACATAAAATGGATTTTCCGTTCCAAATGTTATGCGTAAACCGATCCATATGATTGCAATGCCTATTGCAACTATTATTATGTCCTTTACAATCGCTTTAGTTCCAGAATGCTTTTTCAATCATATTTCATTCTTAAAGTTAGTAAGATAAATCTTACTTAAAATTGCGTTACATTCTACTTTGTTTTTTACCACAACTTTCACAGAATTTTGAATCAGGGTTATTTACATAACCACATCCATCGCATTTTGTAGAAGTTCCTGATTCTATTCTACCTAATAATACAATTTCACCAATTTTTTTTATTTCATCCCAAGTTATTGCAACATCGTTTCCATCATTTTTTGTAACTATAAGAACGACTCCAGCTTGTCCCATTTGAATCCCAACTTGTTTTACAACGCCGATTTTTCGTGCTTCTGAATCATAAACAGGTATTCCAGTTATGGAATTAAAAGTTGTAACTCCTGATGAAACAAGTTCTGATTGATAACTTGTCTGCTGTGGCGCATAACTAGGAATAGAAGGTTCAACTATATTTTGACTTGTGAATGATTGTTGTTTTGCTAATCCCACCTCAGCGCTTTCGTTTGGCTTGCTAAAGTTTCTGTACTCTGAAAGAACAGAACCACAAGTTGTGCAAACATATTGACCTTTCTCCAAAAGGACCAAGTTGTCTGCTACCATTTCATTTGGCGTTTCATAATCGATCTTTGGACTACCCTCATAATCCTTTTCACATGTGTTGCAAAAATATTTTGATATCTTATCTACATCTATTCTACCTACTGGTGCCAAAAATAGATCTGGACCACCAAGGTTTCCTTTTCTCTGCTGATCATCTGTTACAGATGCCATAATGTATCCACCAGAGCCTCTTAATTTTTTTAATCGTAAATCATTACTCATAGTTTATGATAATAAAAAAGTCATTTAAGTATGTTCAGATCTAAATATTACAAAAAATTAACTTGAAATGGCTCATCTGTATTTCAAATATTATACAAATTTAAAAAATCATGCTATTTTTTTCAATAAATTGGAAAGGGTTAATAGAGGCAAAAACTGAGCTAATACATCGAAAATAATGACGGAATAAGCAATGAGCTTTCTCTGTCATTGCTTAAGAAAGATGATGAAAGAAATTGAAAAAATTTGAAGAATTAGGAATTAAAAAATCCATACTAGATGGACTGAAGGATATGAATTTCCAGGAACCTTTTCCAATACAAGCAGCGGCAATACCCGTTCTTCTTTCAGGTCAGGATGTTATTGGGCAGGCACATACTGGAACAGGTAAGACTGCCGCATTTTCGTTACCAATTTTACAAAATATTGTTCCAAAGGGTGGAATACAAGCACTAATTTTAGCTCCAACAAGAGAACTCGCAGTTCAAATTTCGGGTGAGATTAATAAATTTTCAAAGTACACAGGAATAAGAAATGTTACCATTTACGGTGGGCAAAGCATCAATGTTCAATTCAATGATCTTGACAGAGGTGTAGAAATTGTTGTTGCAACTCCAGGTAGACTTATTGACCATTTGAAACGAGGTTCAATAGAACTTAATGATATCAAGTTTGTAATACTTGATGAAGCTGATACAATGCTTGACATGGGTTTTATTGATGACATTAAATTCATCTTAGATCTAGCTCCTGAACGTAAAATAACTGCACTATTTTCTGCTACAATGCCAGCGGAAATACTCAGACTTGCAGAAAAATACATGAGACATCCACAGCAGATCTTTATAGATGCTGATGACTTGAGCGGAGAGGGAATAGATCAAGCATTCCTAATCATCAAAGATCGAGAAAAAACTGACTATTTAATGAAATTCATAAAAGAGAACAAGAGTGGTCAAACTATAGTATTCTGTTCTACAAAAGATAGAACAAGACGAGTTGCACATGAGCTTACCAAGGCAAACTTTAACGTTGTAACAATCCAAGGCGATTTGTCACAATTTAGACGTGATAAATCAATGTTCCTGTTCAAAAAAGGAAAAGCTGACATTCTAGTGGCAACTGATGTTGCTGCTAGAGGAATAGATGTACCAGAAGTTGCACTTGTAATAAACTATGATGTTCCAAATCAGGACATGGTTTACTTCCACAGAATTGGACGAACTGCAAGAGCTGGTGCTAAAGGAAGAGCAATTACACTAGTATCTTATTCTTCAGTTGGAGATTTTAGAGCAATAGCTAGACAGACAAAAGTGCAGATGACCGATCTTAATAAAGAACTAGGAATTGAAGTAAAAATTCCCGATACGCTAAAAAGAGAAACTGGTCACAGAGGATTTGTTGGCAGTCGCAGATATACCGGAAGAAGTCGTTATGGTAGTGGTGGAGGCGGAGGCCGAAGATATGGAGGTAGATCTGAAAGCAGATCTGAACATGGAGAAAGACATTCAGGCGGCGGTAAACATTATTATGGTTTACGAAGTAGATGGTAAAAAATCCACAAATAAATCGCTCAATATATTTAGGGATATTATAATTAATTAATTTAGATAAAAATGGAAAAAGCAAAACCTGTAAATGCAAAAACTTGGCAAACTGAAGTAATTACCTCACAGATCCCAGTATTTGTAGACTTCTGGGCAGAATGGTGCGGTCCGTGTAGAATGGTTAGTCCAGTTATTGAAGAGCTTGCCGGTGAATACGCTGGAAAAATCAACTTTGTCAAAGTAAACGTGGATGAAAACAATGAGCTTGCTTCAAAATATAATGTCTTTAGTATACCCACGCTTGCTATCTTCAACAAAGGCGAAGTAATTTCTCAGCAAGTAGGTGCAGCCTCAAAATCCTCTTACAAAAACATGATTGATAAGGCACTAGAAAAAGCCTAGTCATAAAAAATTGGACCTAAAATTTTTTAATCTAAAATAATTAATAACGGTCAACGCAACTTTTTACATGTCATTTGGAGATGTAGATACATTTAATCTTCTTTTTGATAAACTTCAGAATCTTTTAAATGACTCACAGGGATATTACGAATCATTTCTTGATGCTAACAACCTATACAAACAAGGAAAAATGTCCGACAAAGAATTTTTTGAAAAACTTGGTGATTATGTTGTTGCATATTCGGCATTAGAATTTCTTGCAGTAAAAGTAATTTTTGAATTAAAAAAATCAGTTGATAAAATTGCTGGAGGTTCTGTACCAGGTACTACACAAGTAACTGGGTCTGTATCTATGGGGGGATTTGGCAGTCCACCACCTACGCACATTTCAGCTGCAACAATGCCAGGGCCTGGTAGACCGCCTTCAATAGTTTCTGCTGCTTCAGCATTTGGTAATCCTGGAACACTTCCTACACCAGATCCTAGCTTGCTGCCACAATCTTCCAGTGGACCAAGTTGTTCTTCTTGTGGTACATTACTAAAATCAACAGCAAAATTCTGTACAAAGTGCGGAAAAAAAGTCTAGTAATCTTAAATTATAAAATTGAATTTAGAATTTTGAAATTTAGTCTTGATTTGCCCCACATTGAGTACAAAACTTTGCATTCGATGAAAGCTTGAAACCACATTCTGGACAGAATTTTGTGGTAGAACCAGTGTCAGTTTGTACGCTTCCATAAATTCCACCACCAACTGATTTTACTGCGCCTGTAGCAACGAATGTCTCATCATCAATAATTGGTACCGGAGCAAAATCTTTCTCTTCTATGAGAGTCAATATCCTTGGTATTGTTTGACCTGGATTTTTAGGATCTGGCACTATGTCTCCCAACCAAAATGCAAACCTTGTTAGTGTAAGTTCAGGTGTAGAGAAGGTCAATGTATGATTTGACATGTAATCTTCGGCAGCTGCTTTTCCATTGAACACTTTCATTATTTACATTATTACCTGAGCTGTATATTGTTTTTTGTACGTTTTAAGACCTAAAAATATGCTATTTGCGGAAATAGATTATTTGATAAATTAAAGATCAAATGCCAAAATGATTTTCATAATGATATCTCGAATGAAGATAAAAGGAAAAATGTCTGAAAAACAAGGAAATTCTACCCATATGATACTGTAAAAAGGATCGGAATGGTTGGTTGTAATTTTTTATTTTAACTAACAAAACAATGAAGAGAAAGGTTTTAATCAGTGTAAATTACCACTTTTACTGAATTGGATTACAAATTTTCTATTATCCTATTGTCGTTATTAGTGGTTTTTTCTGCTACGATGCCAAGTCTTATGGCACATGCACAAACTGCACCCTCTACAGATGTTGATAGATCAATTGATGCATGTGTTAACCAATACGATAACGGTCAATTAACACCAGATTGTTATTACATACAACAAATGGCATACCTTGGTTTACATTATGATCGTTTCGTGCTGACAAAAGGTAATGTCATACCGGCAGATACTTTGATAGTTACTGAACAAACAAACATATCACTTTCAGGCTTGAGATCAAGTGATCCAAACCAAGATAAATTATCATACTCTTGGACACAAACAGCCGGCACTATGGTAAAATTATCTTCTACTACAGACCCTATAATTTCATTTGTTGCACCAGCAGTTAATGTAGGCCAAGTAAAATTATTGCGAATTGTATTAGATGTAAACGATGCACATGGTGGAATAGATCAAACTTCAATCAATGTTATAGTCATTCATTTTAACCGCCCACCAATTGTAACAGTAACCACTCCTATTACAGTTAATGAAGGAAGCCCGGTAACACTTTCAGGTTCTGCAACTGACCCGGACAATGATCAGTTATCATATACATGGGGACAATCATCAGGGCCGCATGTAAAATTACCATCTTATTCTGATACAACTACAACATTTACTGCACCAATAATTTATCCTGATACAAACAAAGTCCTATTGTTTATGCTTACAGCAGATGATGGACATGGAGGTAAATCAAGTGCTACAGTAACAGTTAATGTTGTAAGTACTCATCATCCAGCAACAGTGGTGTGTCAAGATATGACAGTTAGTGAGAACTCGCAAGTAACACTTTCATCTACAGTAACAAACCCAGATAACGATGTATTGTCATATGTTTGGAAACAAACTTCAGGTCAACCTGTAGTATTGTCATCTACTACTGATGAAAATCCAACATTTACTGCACCAGCTTACAATGCAGCTGGTAACGAACTTAAATTCCAAGTTGATGTTACTGATGGTCTATCAGATGTTCAATCATGTGAAATGACAG
>DASSAF010000133.1:0-1828 GCA_035685565.1 Nitrosopumilaceae archaeon
AAGGCAAAAGATTCTGCAGCTAAACGACAAAAATAATCTCTACTATTTTATAACGCAACAGAGAATTTTCATTTATTGAAACTTTCGATTGCAATTCCAGATTCTTCAGTAAGTGACGAGTCAACAAATCTTGGTAAATCTACAAAAATTTCTTTAATATCTAGAGCCTGTGCAATTTTTCGTGTACAGACTATTTACATATATCATGAAAGCTCTGGAAGTGATAGCGACAGGTCATTAATACGTACCATTTTAAAATATCTTGAAACGCCACAATATCTTAGAAGAGGACTTTTCCAAAGAATTTCAGAACTACGGTTTGCTGGCAGTTTAAGCCCATTAAAAATTCCACATCATTCTTACACATCAGATTCTCGACAAGTCAAATCTGGCGACATGAGAGAAGGAATGATTGTTTTTGCAAGGGGTAAAAAATTTGTTGATGTAGGACTTGAACAACTTATTTTGTATTCTGGACATGATGAAGTAGGAAAAAGAGTTACAATGCAATTTAAGACTGGATATCCAGAACTTTTGGCAAAGCAAATCTCTAGAAGCGAAATTAAGCAATATTGGGGATATGAGGTGAAAGAAAGTGCAAATTTACGCGCGCTTCTTTCTGGATGGAATTCTAATGTAATATTAACTTCAAGAAAAGGTAAACCCATACATAAAACACAAAATTATTTTGATGAAATTTCAAATAATCCAGTTCTAGTTGTTTTTGGTACCCCTGAACGAGGAATACATGAAATTCTTGGGGTATCGATAAAAGAAATCCCAAAATCACAGAATCTTAATTTCTTTCCTGAACAAGCTACTGAAACCGTACGATTAGAAGAAGCAATAATTGGAACTTTATCGATCTTAAATATTCTTACTCGCAAGTAAGTTTATTATTGTTTCGTAGAATGATTTTTTATTGTCTAAACAAAAACGCATACTGCTTTTTGCAATCATTACTGGTTTATCTGGTGTTGTAATAGGTGGCATTGTTATTGTGATAATGATTTCGCGTTTGTAATTTCTAGATCGTTTTTGCAAAAAATTACTTTAATTTAGTATTTTAAATAGTAGACTTATAATGGGGTTTACGACATTTAGCGTTTATCAATGGGCCATAGAAAACACAGTCAGCCAAGGCGAGGAAGTCTTGCATATCTTCCAAGAGGACGAGCAAAGAGCATGGAAGCCAGAATTCGTACTTGGCCACAAGAAGAAGGCGATCAACCAAAACTCTTGGCACATGCTGGATTCAAGGCTGGTTGTATTAGAATAGCAAGTATTGATGATCGCGATAAAACTCCTAACTTTGGCAAACAACTTGTTAGCCTTGGAACCGTAGTTGTTACACCGCCAATTGTTATAATTGGAATTAGAGGATATTCAAAAGACAGGTATGGTATTGATTCTTCTTTTGATGTTTATGCAAAAGATTTACCAAAAGAACTGCCTAGGCTATTTACAGCAAAGTCGGATGAAAAAAGTCTTGAACGAGCAGAAAAATCACTTGGAAGAATTAATGACATTTTTGCCATTGCTGCAATTCTGCCAGGACAAGCAGGTATTGATCAAAAAAAACCATATGTTTTTGAGATAGCAGTAAAAGGCGGAGACATACAAAAACAATTTACGTTTATCAAAGATCTTTTAGGTAAAGAAGTTAAAGTTGATCAAGTTTTTCAAAAAGGTGCAGATGTTGATATTGCAGCCATAACAAAAGGTAAAGGAATTGAAGGCCCAATTACAAGATGGGGTGTAAAAAAGAAACAACACAAATCAAGAAAAAGTGTAAGAGCGCTTGGTACATTAGGTCCAATCAGTCCTG
>DASSAF010000134.1:0-1596 GCA_035685565.1 Nitrosopumilaceae archaeon
TATCTCTCCTATCTTGGTTTTGTTTCTAGTTATGAGCTCTCCTTTCAAGTCATTTATAAAAAAATTTACTTTGGAGCAGAACAAAAATTTGTTTTCACCAATTACTAGAGATACCATAAGGTCTCAAACAAAAATTCTCTATCTGTTGTTATTTATGCTGCTATCTGTTACAATTGCTCTAATTCCGCATCTGCCTTCAATTAACCCAGATAACCAGCAAGTGAGCTCTGACAGCTCAGATTATGTAATCATGATAAACAAATTGATGGCATCAAATACTCCACAAGAATTCATCCATAACCTCTTTGTCATACCAACATCAAGCGATAGACCTTTAGCTTCACTGTTTTTCTATACAATAGCAAAATCTGCATCTGCAAGTATCTCATATGTGAGTGATCATCTGCCCATAATACTTGGTCCTGGACTTGTCTTGGCAGTATTTTTTTTAACACGCGAGCTGACCTCTAATGATACTACCTCATTATTGGCATCTTTTCTTACAGCCGTATCGTTTCACACGCTAATCGGAATATATTCAGGCATTTATGCAAACTGGCTTGCCTTAATTATTGGATATTTGTCACTTGTGTTTCTTATTAGATTTCTTAAAGCGCCAAACAAACTGAATTTACTAGTTTACTATGCGCTTTTGATGCTTTTGGTGTTTACTCACGCTTACACGTGGACTATATTGGCTCTCTTTACTGGTATTTTTCTTGGTGTGATGTACAAGATGAATTCTTTTCCCAAAAAAAGCATAATTGTACTTTTGATTATAGTCTTGGCTTCTGTTGCAGTAGATGTTGCCAGATCCAGTTTAACAGGTAATAGTGGAGGAATAGAGGGTGACATTAGCCTTGCACGTTTAGCAGGGACAGGACAATCGGCTCTGCTGTGGACTAATCTGACAGATACTGCACAAAATTATGCAGGCGGTCTATTTGGTAGCTTTATAATTTTCACACTAGGAGTTTATTGGATTTTCCGTTCCAATTCGCGCGAACTGTCAAGTATTTTTATTTTGATTTTTTTAGTTATGGCAGTTTTGCCACTATTATTTGGCGATGTTGTAATTCAATCTAGAATGCTATATGATATTCCATTTCAAATCCCAGCCGCAATTGGATTGACTTATTTGAAGATGCGTACAAACGGAATGCTTTTGATATTACCTATTTGTATTTGGGTTTTAGCCATGTCAATTAGAGACGTGTCAAATTTCTACTTTATTTCTCCTACATGACAAAAGAATATGGTTTTGTTGTTGAAAAAAATAAAATGACTTGTAAAATCAGTCAAAACAAACTTGAAAGGAACCAAAAGTTGGTTTGTAAACAATATAGTTTGATGTAACTATGCCTAACGTAATGTAGTAAATTAATGCATGAGAGAACAATTTTTTTATGGTTTTTTGTCACAATAGGTTAAAGGTAAACACTTTTCAATTCCCCCCATTCTTCTTTATTTATGAAAGTATATGGTTTAGTTCTATTATTGTGCTTGTCTTTGTTATTCTTTTCCAATTATAGTGAGGCACAGACACCACCTTCAAACCAAACTTCAACCAACCAAACTACATCAAACCAAACACCC
>DASSAF010000135.1:0-1703 GCA_035685565.1 Nitrosopumilaceae archaeon
TGTTGGACAGATAGATGCAATTAAAATTACAAAAAAAGGAACGGAAATGTATCAGATTGAATCCTATTCGCCAGGTCAGTTGATGCAAGCAAAACACGGTCTCTTTTGCATAGATGAATTACCAGTACTTGATACGAGAAAGCAAGTTGCACTACTTTCTGTTCTTCAGGAGGGAAGATTTACCACCGGCGCTTATCCTGTTATATTTGAACCAAAAACTGTCTTTTTTGCAACTGCAAACCCAATTGACTATACACATTCTGGTAAGATAATAGAGCCTCTTTATGACAGACTAAAAAGTCACATTCACACTCATTATCCAAAATCAATAGAAGATGAAATGCTGATCATAATACAAGAGGCAAAAATCTCAAAATCATTCATTCCAATTTTTATGTTAAGAATTTTAGCAAAAATAATTCAAGATGCACGTGTAAGTAATGAAATAAATCAAGACAAGGGAGTAAGTGTACGCATGGGTGTTCATAGTCTTGAACTTTTAGTTGGTGAATCTGAACGAGCACGAGCCGTTTCACACAAAGTTCTTGCAATTCCACGACCTTCTGATATTTTTTGTATCGATCAAGCTACAAAATTTGAGCTTGCAGAAATGGATGACACCATTGCAAATAGAGAAAAGGTACTCAACGATTTAATTACAATCTCGCTCAAAGAGACTTCACTAGAATATGTAAAAGGAATTGATCTCTCCATACTGGAACAAATTAAACAAGAATTTACAAACAAGACATTTCAAGTTTCTCAAAAGATCCTAGGTGCAAATAGCATGCAAACTTCGTATGAAAACCAACTAAAGAATTTTGAAACTATGAGATCTTTGATTGGAACAATATATGAAAAAGTATCCGATGAACAAAAAGAATTTGAGAAAAAAACTCAGAAACATAATATAAGATCTGAATATCTCTCCATATCAGAAAATGCAAAAAGTGAACTAAGAGCTGCGATAACAGAATTGGTGCTAGAAGGACTATGTGCAATAAATCCAAAAATCCTTGACAAAAAAGAGACAGGTTTTGTTGCAGCCTAGATCCAAAAATTTTGTCTATTTTTTAAATCAAGAAGATGGCAATAAAACATCCAATACTGAAGTGTCAAACAACATGCTACAAAAAATCCTCCAAACAATGGCAAGGCAAGCTCTAAAAGAAAAAACACCCAACGTTCATGAACTTGATCGTATTTTAGAGGGCGTTGTTCAACAATCTCACGAAAAATCAGAAATACAGCAAAACCAAGAAGAAAAAGAAACAGACATTCAAGGAACAGGTGAACCAATCACAAAGTACTTGCAAAAAATTGGTTATCTCAAGGACGAAAAAAAATGGCTGACAAACAAGGCATTTTTCGAAATCGGTGGAAAACTGCTACATGATGTAATGAAGTCAATAAGTGAGGGGGGATTTGGATTCCATGAAACAAAAAATGTTGGTACAGGAAATGTAGTCATGGATACTACAAAAAAACTAGAACTTGGTGATGATATAAGAAATCTTAATGTTCCGCAAACTATACTAAACTCGATTCAAAGAATTAAAAAATCTTCAGAAATCAAATTTCCAATCTTTCTAAATCTTAATGATTTTGAAGAATTTGAGACAATTAAAGAGACCAAAGTTGCCGTTGTGTATTGTATTGATCTCAGTTCTACCATGAAATATTCTATTAATTCAGGAGAAGGA
>DASSAF010000136.1:0-10449 GCA_035685565.1 Nitrosopumilaceae archaeon
GGGTTGACTGCTATTAGGGCAGGACCAGTTCCAACTGATACCGTTGCAGTAACTGTATTTGTACTTGCATTTATTACAGAAATTGTATTGTCAAGGTAGTTAGAAACATAGACAGTATTGGTATGGGTATTGACTGCTACATAAGAAGAATCGCTTCCAACTGATATCGATGTAATAACTGTGTTTGTCTTTCCATTTAATACATAGAGTAAATTGTCACTATTACTGGTAACATATACTGTATTGGTATTGGGATTGACTGCTACGCCGTAACGAGCAAATCCAAGTGTTGATAGCGTTTTAACAACCGTATTAGTATGTCCATTTATTACCATGAGTGTAAAGGAGCCGCCGTTCTCAACATAGACTGCATCGTTATAGGGATTGACTGCTATACCTATAGGAAAAGTTCCAGCTGGAATTGTTGCAGTAACTGTGTTTGCATTTGCATTTATTACGGTTACTGTGCCGCCACCATTGTTAGAAACATAGACTGTATTTGTATGCGGGTTGATTGCTATTCCCGCAGGACCAGTTCCAACTGGAATTGTAGATACTACTGATATTGCATTTGCAGAAATATCATGATTCAAAAATCCTACTAGAACAATTATCGTAATTGCAACTGCCAACGTCAATCCCCTGTGCATTACTAGTGCATTCTTTTCATAACATATAAGATGATCTTAGATTCTTGGAGTTCGGATACTCGCAGGTCTGAATCCTGTGAGACTCGATGCAAAACTTCTTCCAAATTTTTTGTTTCTATTAAAATACTATTCTGTTTCCTTAACTTTCCATGATTTTAAAAAAAATGGCGATGTCTTCTTCATTAACTAGTTCAACTAATTGGGTTTTGACCTCATTTATGATGTAATCATAATCTTCCTTATACACTTCTTTGAGTATTGGTCTCAAATATTCTGGGTGTTCATAACAATCCCTGATTGTACAGTCATGATGAGAATTAAGTTTGGCTACTAGTAAATTGTATTTAGTATTTCCCTTGCGCATCAAAACTACCTCCAAACATGATATTAGAGCCATTTTGCGTTGTTCGTCAAAACGCCCCATCATAATTCAATAGCGATTGTAGTATTAACCATTTCCATAGTTTGAATCAATTAGAATTTTCTAAAATTTAATGAGCTAAAATAGGTAATAAGATATGAATCTGAGTTCCATCATTGACTTCTGATTCTGCCCAGATTTTACCGCCATGATTTTCAATTATGCCTTTACAAACAGACAAACCAAGTCCTGTTCCACCATGCTCCCTTGTGGCAGAGGTATCTATCTGATAGAATTTTACAAAAATTTTATCAAGTTTACTTTTTTCTATTCCAATCCCATTATCAATAATGCTGATTCTTGCATGTGTGTTGTCATCAAGTTGTAGTTTGATGTTTATTTTACCGTTATTTTTTGGGCAAAAATCCATAGCGTTTGATATTAAATTGACTAAGACCTGTTCTATTCTGGTGTTATCGCACAAACAAGAAATGTTCTCTTGAAGATCTGTAGTGATCATCGTATTATTATGTTCTAGATCAGGTTGCATCCTTGCAAGTACATCTTTTATTATTTGGGAGAGATTGTGTGGATTCTTTACCAATGTAAGCTGCCCAAGCTCAATTTTTTGAGCATCCAAGAGATCAGATATCATCTTTAGGAGAAATCTTGTACTAGTTTTGATGATCTCAAGCCTTTTTTTCTGAGCATCATTTATTTTTCCCAATTTTTGTGAAAGCAAAATATCAACGTAGCCTATTATTGGCACAAGCGGTGTCTTTAATTCATGAGTTACCATAGCCAAGAACTCTTCTTTTATTACATCTGCTTTTCTGAGTTTTTCATATAATTCTCTCTCTAGATTTATAATAGTTTTAACAGAATCACTCACAATATTGGTTGACTGAGAAGTCTTATCCAGCTCATTAGATTCTGCTGTGTCTACTTGTTCAGTAAGACCATCTCGTAATATTTTTCTTCGTCTTTCATATTCACCACTTTCTAATAGCTTGACTGCCAGACTTGTCTGATCATTGTTAACAAGTTCAAGTGACTTGGTTTCCAACTCTACAAGATCAAAATGTGCTTTTTCCATGGATACAAAAAATTCTTTATCTTCTTTTTTGTCTGCAATTTTAATAGCATTTTTTAATAATAGAGCTGATTTTGGTTTTAGTATTCTGTATCGTTGTTCCCATTTTTTATCTTTGGTAAAAGCATAATTCCGTGCAGATTGAGCCAACACTTCTTCATAATACCTCATAAGTTGAATGTTGTATAGCCGCATACTCATGATATCGTCTAGTCTTTTATCAGTTCTAAAGTTTACTACAAAGTTCAAGGCTTGAGTCCTGTAGGACCTAGCTACTATAATGGTCACATTTTGAACCCAAATTGTTTTAACATCAAAAATTTAAAACATAAAGATTGGGCATCTGCTCTATCTGCCACAGGGAAAATCTTGATACCATTAGTGGTGTCTGCACAGAATGCATAGTACGAAATAGGAAAAGTGCCAGACAGAAAAAGAAAAGCGTGAAACTTGTAATAATTGTGTTAATTTTTGCAGCCGGGTTGTATGGTTTTCAATATTTAGCCAGTACTGGAATTTTACAAAAATCAGTACAAGACATATCTGAAAAGGTGTCTCAAACCACTAATGAGATAGAAAATAAAATATCAACAGTTTCACCAATACAGCAACCTGCAACTCCGGCTCTAGCCCAACTATACCAATATGCATTAGGAATTGTCAACAAAGACAGAAAGGACCACGGATTGCCACCTGTAATGTTAAGCGATATAGGTTCTGCGCAAAATCATGCAGATGACGAATTAAAAAATAATTATTTTTCCCACTGGAATACTGTGGGTGTAAAGCCCTATGTCACATATACGGAACTAGGTGGAAAAAATGATATGGCAGAAAATGATTTTTACAAATATTCTTACTGTCCAGGCGTAATCTGTTTCCAGAATAACTTTGACGCATACAAGGTGATAAAAGAAGGCGAGTATGAGATGATGTACAATGACTCTCAATCAAATTGGGGACATAGAGACAACATACTAGAACCGCATCACACTCATGTCAACTTTGGTATTGCGTACAATCATGAGAGATTTTATTTCGTAGAACACTTTGAGACCAATCTGATAAGCTGGCAGGCCCTCAAGTTAAACGGAAATCAACTAACCATGAATGGCCATTATCCTGCAGGATATTCATTATATGGTATGAATATTTTTGAAGATCCCAGTCCCAAAAATATTACAAGTAATGAACTGGATAATTCCAGTCCGTACAACAAGGGATTTTATGATCAGGGAAATTTGGTGGGAGTTGCAGTTTCAAGACCATCTGATAATTCCATCTATGTAGAATGCTCACCTGGCAAAATTCAACTAGTTACGTCAGATGGGCAAAAGCAGTGTGTCGATTATACCCTGTACGATAATTCTGGAGTTCCAAATAGTATTGATGTGGTTTTGGACCTATCCAAATGGCTTTCCCAAAGCGGAAGCTTGCACACTCTATATGTTACTCTAATTGATAAAAATGGCAATCAGGTGCAAGCAACATCAATTACATTAGAAGATCTAAAATAAAATGATGACAAAGCAGTCAGTGAACCATGTTAGTGAACAAGGTGTCACAAGTCTTTATTAATAAACTGCAGTAGCAATGATGAAATGAACACAAATCTAACCAGCAATACAAAGTTGCTTGCAATGATTCTAGGTGTAGCAGTGATTGCTACAGTTGGAGCATCATTTGCATATGCACAAACTGCTGGAACAACTCCAGGGACAAATTCCCCTACCACACCACCACAAATACAAGGATCTGTTAATCTTCAACAGATGCTTTTGTCTAGTATCCAGACAAAGTTCACCGATGCTGCAAACACTGCTGCAGGAGCTGTAACTAATGGACAGGTCATAGGAGGAAGCTTGACAGTGATACAAGGATCTGTCGTCTACAGGTTTGGAGTGTTTGATGGTACAAACATCTACTCTGTAATAGTAGACGCAGGAAACGGCAAAGTGTTAAACACTTCACAGGACCATCCAATGCAACTAGGTCAACTGCTTGGCGGTGAACATGGAATGCGTGGACACCACATGGGAGGAAACGCATGGAAGTCACACCAGCCATCCACTACAACCCCAGCTACTACTCCACCAACTGGAACTCAGTAGTAGATCCAATTTTTTTATTTTTTATTGTAGATTACATTCTGTTAAGATTCAACTACTGTTATGAAACAATTTCAGACCCAATCTATAGTGACATCACTAGTAGGATTATACCACCAGAATGAGATTATTTTGGACCCATCTTCTATGAAACTGTAAGAGTCTTTACTTGTGATGCGGAACCACTGTAAAGTAAATCACCTGCAAACTTTGATTGAATTTTGTATGTCCCGTGATTATTTGGAGCCACTAGTCCTGAAACTGCGTATATTCCTAACGTGTTTGTCACCGTATTATTAATTACAACTGGAGACATTGCTTTGAACGATATGGTTTTCGAGGTCAACATCGTGCCAGTTATTTGATCCTTCAATGCTCCTGTCACCTTGTAAGATCCTCCAGAAGAGACCGTAGTAGGTTGATTTGATAGTGCAAGTAGAGTAGAATGCATTAGTGTACTGTATGAAGTGGTTGTAGAATCAGAATGATGATATTTTGAATCACCTACAAAGTGAGATTGGACTGTCCACCCAGACTCAACTGTATTTGGCGCTTTGCCAGAAGAGACGAAGAATCCAGTTCCATTGGTAACTGCCTGTAACAGATTTGTTGCTCCTGTTCCATTAAATGTGATCGCTTCATTTGCTACTCCTATTCCAGTGCTGTTAGTGAGTCTGCCTGTGATTGTTACAGTATTTCCCCATGGTATACTGGAGATTGAATTTATCGATAAAGTGGCAGATGTTTTGTAAGCTAGTTCGCACTGAGACCCGAATCCTAAAGCTTGGCTTGTGGTTTCCACCCTTAGCAATCCAGAATTAGATTTTGACTTGAGATAATCAATGGTATTCTGAAACAATGAAAAAGTAGAAGGGTATTGCAATCCAGTACTGTTAGTTGTATTTACTATATCATGAAAATGAATAACAAGATATGATTTTTTCAATGTTGCGTCATCTATTGCAAATTTGACGGCAGTAAAGTTTTGTAAAGCACTAGCTGAAGTGGGATTAATGTTTGACACCCCAGATGCGTTGACAAATGGAATTCCGTTCTGGCTTGCCGATTGTGCTATATAATCAAGTGTGTTTGGGTTTCCTTTCTCTGCAGAATAATTATAAAAATTTTTTATTATTGATATTACTGTTGCATTTTTATCATTAGCTGGCGGCACAAATCCACATACTTTGAATCCTTGGTTTTGAAGGTCCAGCTTGCTGCCATAAATCTCTGAATACAACGTACTATTAGAAAGGCTCTTTCCTTCTGGAATATGGGTTCTTGAGTGAGATGCCATTTCAAATCCCATGTCATATACAGACTGAAGCTGACCCCAGGGAATAAAATTTGGATGTATTGTTGTAGAACGGTTTGTTACTACCCATACGGCCCCTGACATATTGTTATTTTTCATGTAAAGCATCGGTTGGTATTGATCTTTAAATCCGTGATCAAACGCAACTGTTACCACTCCTATAGTACCATCATATTTTGGAGTAGGCGAGACACCAAAAACAGTTGGGATAAAACCTGACGAAATTAAAATTGTAATAACAATACTACAGATTGTCTTTAGTTTCACTTGTTCCTATTATATGGCAGTGGAACTATAAATGAACTTATGCAAATCGTGGTATGTTAGATGCCAACTATAATGATATCATTTCCATCCTAAAACATCATGATATGCTTTTGGAACCATAGTTTTGTATTGATTCAATATAGTTAGTGCAGAAGAATCAAGAACATATGTCACTGCCCAATCATTTTCGCTCCTAATAGAGCGTCCAAATCCTTGTAATAATTTCATTATGGTCTGAGCTTTATACCATAATGGAAATTTTTTCATCTTGGTTTTCACTCTTTTATCACTCAGGTTTGGATACGGGGTCTTGGCTATGATTTGAAATCTAGATAAATCATCTTTCAAATCAACCCCTTCCCATAATGAAGACGAGAGTAGGACACCGTCACTATCCTCTGAATGTTCTTTTAATATCTGGTCTTGGGTCTTTCCATTTTGATTACTGGTATGACACATTCTAATTCTCTTTTTATTTTGAGGGGAGATCTGATTAATCATATTATAACATCTGGCTCTTGATGAAGTCAGTATCAAGCCTTTTTGATCAGAATGTTTTGTTAATATATCATCAATTTTTTTTGATACTGTCATTTCATCATCTAAATTTGATTTTAAGCTTAGTTGGCTGATATTTAGGAAATTTATTTTCCTGTTTTCAAGTAAAAATGGCGATGTTGGTGCGTCTATGAAAGCTACTTCACTTTGTTTTATCCCAGTATTTTCACAAAAGCTTTCTTTATCAATTGTTGCTGACATGAAGATTCTGTTTTGGATATCAAAATAGGATTCAACATATTTTGAAATGTCTAAGGGCTTGATTGAGATTGATTTGAAAAATTCATTTTCGTCGTTTTGTGGTTCATTGATTACAAAGTTATCCTTGTTTGAAAGAATTTCAACACGTGCATCTGCCATACGATTGTACTTGTCCTCTAATTTTTTGATTCGCTCATAATCAGAGGCAGAATTTAATGTGGTATTTTGTTCCATGTCCTTTAATTGCTTAGAATATGACTCTGCAAGATCGTCCAAGAGTTTTATTATTAGATCAATATCGTTCAAATCATAATGTTTGATATCAATCCCGCATTCAGCAATATGCCTATTTGAGATATCAATTCCTATAAATTGAATGATCTGATCCTCGATTTTGTGAGCCTCATCAAAAATGGCAACAGGTCTGTCGATATAATCTGAGAATGTGTTTTTATTAAATTTCATTAGTTGAAAATACGAGGAATAATTCCATACCGAATGATCAGAGATAAGACCCAGAAATTTTTGCACGTAATATTGACATTTATTCTCTGTGGGTATGTTATCTTCAAAGTCAGTTATTTTTGGTTTAAATTTGCATATTTCTTTAATTTTCTTTTTGTTTTTTCGTACAGTTTCTTCACATAATCCCTTCTCACAAGTCAATTCTCGCTTTACTGCTGTTTGAAAATCATTTTCACTGATTTTTTCATGCTCCATGAGCTTTAGACAGGAAAAATTAGACTTGCCCTTGACAGGTTTAAGAAAAGATAGCTCTTGGGAATATTGATCCTGTAAATGTTTTGAAGCTGTAACAATAAATGAACGCCCAAAATATTTTGCCACAGTCGCAGCAACAAGCGATTTACCCACTCCTGTCGGAGCAGAAAGAATTATTGTCTTGTACCCAGATGTAATTTTTGATTGTATATCTTCCAAGATTTTTTCCTGCAATAGTCTGGGTTGAAAATTTTCTGGAAAATATGTCAGAATATTAGGCATTTGTGATTTTTTGCCGTGTATTACTTCCTATAAAACTATCAAATACAATTTTAATAATAAGATCTCAAAGATTTTGATATAAAAATTTTGGAAAGTGTTTGACTAATTATGAAACGCTTCTTTTCATTCTTTTGTCTGCATCCATAAAAAGGATCAATTTGCGTATTGTTTAGGGGTTAGAATAGTTTAAGGCTCAAAATACATTGGTTAAATCAAAATGAAATGGTATTAAGACGTAATATTCCACCAAAATAACAAGTGAATGCACCACCTTTACGAGATGCAATAAAAATTGGCTCTAGTGTATTTATAATTCAAAAACAGGATCAACGTACAGATGTCTTGACAAAGGGCATAGTTAAGAGGATTCTTACTTCAAGTAATTTTCACCCTCATGGAATCAAGGTACAATTAGATGACGGCAAGATAGGCCGAGTTCAAAAGTGTGATATATAATTAATGCAGAAAAAATTCCAACTGGTCCAATGTGACTAGGGTACCAACATGGTCGTATTTTGGCTCACTTTTGTTCAAGCGACTTGATATCAATAACAAACCTGTATCGAACATCGCTGTTTAGCACGCGCTTGTAAGCTTCGTTTACCTTATCAATTGGTATGAGTTCTATCTCGCTTGCAATGTTATGCTTGGCGCAAAAATCAAGCATCTCTTGTGTCTCTTTGATTCCACCAATAAGCGAGCCTGCAAGACTGCGACGGCCGGCAACCAGTGGAAACGAGCCAACCGGTGTTTGCTTTTCTGGAATTCCTACCACAACCATTGCGCCATCAAGCGCTAAAAGCTCCAGGTACTGGTTCCAGTCAAGCTCTGCTGAAACCGTATTTATTATCAGATCAAAATATCCTTTGAGCTTCTCAAAGGTTGCATGATCAGATGTGGCATAAAAGTAATCAGCCCCAAGTTTTTTTCCGTCCTCTTGTTTTTTAAGAGAATGGCTAAGGATAGAAACTTCGGCCCCCAGTGCATGTGCAATTTTTACTCCCATGTGGCCTATGCCGCCAAGACCAATGATTGCAACTTTTTTTCCAGGTCCTGCTTTCCAGTGCATTAAAGGAGAATAAAGCGTTATACCAGCACACAAGAGTGGTGCTGTCTTGTCTAGTGGAAGATTGTCAGGAATTTGTAGTACATAGTTTTCATCTACAACTATTTTGTTTGAATATCCACCTTGGGTTTTAGTCTTTCCATCTCTTTCAAATCCGTTGTATGTTGTTGTCATTCCCTCCATACAATACTGCTCTAGATTTTTTCTACAGTGCTCGCACTTGCGACAGGAATTTACAAAGCATCCAACTCCTACCCTGTCACCTTTCTTGTATCGGTTCACTTTGGGTCCAACCTGTGAGACAATTCCTGTGATCTCGTGTCCTGGAACCATTGGGAATTGCGATCCTCCCCACTCGTCACCTACTTGGTGAATGTCAGTGTGGCAAATCCCGCAGTAACTAATATCAATTACAACATCAAAAGGCCCTGGCTCGCGTCTTTCAAATGAATATGGTTCAAGTGCTGATTTGGCTTTTTGTGCTGCATATCCATGAACTTTCATTATTTTTTTCTCCTAGTTTGATACTTGGTGCTTTCGTATTTAATTATTAGCAGTCATGGATTACAAAGTTTGTAGCGTTCTAGTATTTTTCATTACATTAATGGACCAACCTAAAGTCACGGCCCTGGCTTCATCAGGATTTTGCCAAAAGAAAGTCCTTTGAGCATCTTAGTGTGAGCTTCAACTGCATTTTCAAATGTGTAGATTGAATCAATTACTGATTTTATCTTGCCCTTTGAGATCCAAAACAGTCCCCGTTCTAGTTCTGCACGTGTTCCTTGTGTAGAACCCAAGATGCTAGTGCCTTTAAAAAATATGTGTCTAAGATCAGTTGTCACATCATAACCAGTGGTAGCGCCAGTTGTAACCAAAGTTGCCCCATATTTTAGCAGCGTCAATTCTTTGTTCCAGTGGGAGCCTCCAATGTGTTCAAAGACAACATCTACTCCAGGACTGGTTCCCTTCTTTTTTGCTATCTCTTTTGATATTGTAAAAACTTGTTTGTGCCAGTCTTCTTTTCTGTGATCTACAGCATAGTCAGCTCCAAGCTTTTTGCATTCTTCAAGCTTGTTGGGACTGGCAGTAGCTATGACATCACAATTATACAGTTTGGCAATCTGGATTCCAAAGATGCCCATTCCGGAACCGCCTCCCATTATTAATACGGTTTGGCCTGGTTTTATTTTCGCCCTGCCAACAAGCATGTGCCATGATGTCATAAGCGTCATGGACGCAGCTGCTGCCTCCTCATAACTAACTCCGTCTGGTATCTTTACAACATTTACTTCTGGAAGATGTGTAACCTCGCAATAACCTCCCCACAAAGGTCCTGTCTGAAAACCCCAGATTTTTCTTTCCCGGCAGTCGTATTCCCTGCCTTCAGTACAAGCTGTGCAAACCCTGCATGAAAGATTTCCATGGGAGACTACCCTGTCTCCAATCTTGATCCCTTTTACTTCATCACCTATTGCAATTACTTCACCTGCAGCATCGGTCCCGGAAATATGCGGCAGGGGAATTTGAATTGGTTTTCCACGCATGGCCCAGATGTCATCGTAGTTTAGTCCTGCAAATTTTACTTTGATTAATACTTCGTTTGCCCTTGGTTTTGGATAAGGAATTTCTTTTATTTTTAGAATTTTTTTGTAATCATCGTCAGGTGCATATTCTTCATAAACTAGTGCCTTCATGCAAAAAAATTGCCATACGCTTACTATATAGAGATACCTGAAATAGGTTCTGTAAAGTCTACGTCGGGTTTTATCTCTGTAAAAAATCGTCGGGTTCTACCTTAGCCGAGAATAAACGAAAAAACCTACACCAC
>DASSAF010000137.1:0-3140 GCA_035685565.1 Nitrosopumilaceae archaeon
GCATTGTTTGCCAAACTTTTCAGCAGTCGTCCATATTTGTTCTGCTTGGCAAAGATCTGAATAAAATCCGCTTTTAATTTCTGTCAACGGTGTTCCTGGTAAGTGAACGACCATATCTGTCACGCCGTGAGTTTTTGGCCAAGCTCCAGTAGAAACAGTATTCCAGTTACTTGCAGTGTGAGTAGGGAAAACAGGGATGACCTCCGACCAAGTGCCTTCATCAGCTAGTTTCTTCATGTTTGGAAGTCGTCCCATTTTGAAATATTTTTGAATCCAGGTTGGTATGGCAGCATCAAGTCCAATCATGACTACTTTGGTCATCTGTTATGATCTAACCCCGAGATATGAAAATTTTTGTATGGGTAAAAGAAAATATTAGCATGATGATACAGTAGTAAAAATTCCAATAACTTTGCCATATATACTTTGGTCTTAGAATAAATTATTAATAATTGCCAAAATTTTTTATAGAAAGCCAGCGAATTAGGTAAAGAACTTTTTATAATATATTTCCCAATTAGGAAAAAGACACGAGCTTTATATAACAGGAACTTGTGATTATGAAAATGTTGAATTTTATTGAATTCGATAGAAACGGGGTTGGAATTACATGCAAGCACAAAAAACGATAAATCTGCCTCTGTCAACTATTAATATGCTGACAAAAGAGTTCGGACTAACTGAACCAGAAATTGATAGTTTCGTTGCAGCGGTAATAGAAAAAATCATAATGGAACATGCAGGTAAGAATAATCCAGAGGTTTTCTCTACCGAAGAAATAAGAGAAATCGAAGATAACCTGAAAGGTCTAGGTTATATCTAAGAGAATAATTGTCAGGCGTATAGCTAGGGGTAGATGACTTTTAATTCAATATTTCATTAAAAATAAATGTAGTGTTTACAGTCTGGCTAATGGAGAATAGAAATTTGCATAGTAGGGTTTTTTTTATTGTGTTTTTTATTCTGTTAGTTTTTTTAGCTTCTCCTTTGAGCGCAAGTCCACAAACCCAGGTTTATGGGCAGCAAGCATCTAACCCTCCTACAACAACTCAACCTTATGTAACTTTCACAAACATAAAAGTAGATGCCAATCCTGTGCCAAACAAACCTTTCAAAGTCTCAGTTAGTGTGACAACCGCATCACCCTCAAGCAATCTTATACTTTCTCTAACAGTTCCGACCGGAATTTCTATTGCCAGTGCTGCATTTCCAACATTACAGAATACTATCAATCAAAACGAAAGAATGGCGACTTGGACCCTCTTGGCCAGTAAAGCTGGAGTATACAGCATTACAGCAAACGCATACTCTTCGGTTCCATATGAAATTGATACATTTAATGTCAGCATACCTGTAGGTGCAATCAACAGTCTAGTAGTAACTGGGATCGATGTTCCAGGAAGCATATATCCAAACGACAATTTCACCGTTGGAATAAAACTAAAAAATGCTGGAATAGTGCGTGATGAAAATGTAAGAGCCCAGATTACGGTTCCAGCAGGATTACAATTGTTGGACACTGTTAGTTCACCGTCCACTTCATTAAACGCTTCAAAAGAAACCGAGTTTTTCTGGAAAATTAAAGCTCAAAACACAGGCTCATACCTAATCTCGTTTGACTACTCGTCTCTTAATTCTGGAGATAATTCTATTCAGGCTAACGTAAATGTTGGATCGATAGGAGTGTCCGACGTTTCCATATCAAAGATACTCTTAGGTGGATCTGATGCTATGGATAATCATGTTGGCCCCGGTGATAAGAACGTCCCACTAGTGGTAAATGTGTTCAATGATGGAACAGAACCGTTGTTTAATATTGTAGGTACATTAGAGCTTGGAAAACCCTTTTCTTCTGTTCAAGAATCTAGTACAAGTGGGTATATTCCAAGCAAAATCTTTCGAGTAGGTCAATTAGGTGTTGGTAAGGATGTAAATATGACCTACAATGTTGACGTACTTAACCCAGTAGCGCCCACTACTTATCTAAATAAGCTGAAAATTTCCTTTTACGATGGAAAACAACAACATGAAAAGATTCTGGACATTCCTGTATCTATATCCAACGGTGTATTACTTTCAATTATTGCCCACCCTGCGCACATTTTTGCAAATACTGTAACTCAGGTAACAATTGATATCAAAAATATTGGTAACATAGCAGTACATAATTTACAGATTACATCAACCACTGGAAATCTCTATACTGCAGTTGATACTCCTGTGTGGGTAGGAGATGTAGGAACACAAATCACAAAAGAAACGGTTCTAAAGGTTGTCTCAGCAAATGATATCAACGCACAATATCCAATTCCAATTACTATTCAATATGATGCCAATGGTCAGACTTATACCTCGTCTTATCAGGTAGCTGCTCAAGCATCTACAACTCCAGACTATCAAATTCCTACAGTGACCGTTACTCCAAACCCATCTTATCCAGGTGATGTACAAAAAAGAATTGACGTACAAATACTAAACGCTGGTCTGTCAGATGCAAACAATGTTACAGCATCACTGGTTCTTCCAAAGGGATTTGATCCAACATGGGGAAATTCTACTAGCGCTTTTCTAGGACGAATAAAGGCCTCGAATATTGCTACTCCTTCATTTTATTTCAATATTGGTAACAATGTATCATCTGGAAATTATCCATTCACTTTGTTAATTAAGGATGTTAATGGCATCAAACCACTTAACTTGAACTTTATTGTGGGACAAAAGGCATTGTTTCAAGTAATTAGTCTTGATGATTCTCAGTTATATCCTGGAGCAACTAACGCGCTGTTTTACATAACTCTGAAAAATATTGGCACTTATACAGCACAAACTATGACAACAAAATTACTTGCTGGCAATACCATTCCTGGTGTAAGAAGTAATGATATTACTGCAGTAGGAAACACAGAAAATCTTGGTAGTGCCCTTGCAGGACAAGTGGTTACAACCACTTTTATTGTAAACATTGATCCGACTGCAACGTCAGGAGATAAGCAAGCTTCAGTTGAAATAGATTGGACACAATCAAACTCAACCAGCTTTACTCAAACACTTGTATTGCCATATCATTTGGCTAATGGTCCATCTTATCTCTTGTACTATTATTCTGTTCCTTGGACGTACGTAATAATTGCTATTGGATT
>DASSAF010000138.1:0-12115 GCA_035685565.1 Nitrosopumilaceae archaeon
TGGATTGAGGATGAATAAACGAATAGTACGAAGAACTGACCTCACATTTGCTACAATGGATCACAGTGTTCCAACAACTGACAGGTCGTTGCCAATAGTAGATCAAATCGCTTCAAGGCAAATCCAAGTATTGGAAAAAAACTGTAAAGATTTTGGAATTGAATTGTTTGATATCCATAGCCCAAATCAAGGAATAGTGCATGTTATTGGTCCAGAGCTTGGCATAACATTGCCTGGTGCCACAATTGTTTGTGGAGACAGTCATACTTCTACACATGGCGCCTTTGGAGCATTAGCATTTGGAATAGGAACAAGTGATGTAGAACATGTTTTGGCTACTCAATGCATCTGGATGGAAAAGCCAACAACTTTTGAGATCAAAGTAGAAGGCAAAAGAAAAAATCCACATGCTGTTACTGCAAAAGATATCATACTTTCTATTATACGACAGATAGGAACAGCTGGTGGAACTGGTACAATAATAGAGTATAAAGGAGAAACGGTATCGGAACTTACCATGGAACAAAGAATGACAATTTGTAACATGTCTATTGAAGCAGGTGCAAGAGCCGGCCTTATTGCTCCTGACGAAAAAACATTCGAGTTCTTGCGAGGAAAGAAATATGTTCCAAAAAATTATGATGAACTTGTAAGTTATTGGCATGAAAATCTAAAAAGTGATGCAGGAGCACATTTTGATAAAAGTTTTACACTACACGCTGACAAAATATTGCCGCAAGTATCATGGGGAACAAATCCTGCAATGACTACTGATGTGACAGGAACTGTGCCGTTTCCAGAGGAATATTCTAAAGGAAATCAGGATGAAGAAAAAGCAGCACGCAACGCATTACAATACATGAATCTTAAACCAGGAATGCAGATCACAGAAATTTCACTTGATCGAATATTCATTGGTTCTTGTACGAATTCAAGATTAGAAGATTTGATTGAAGCATCCAAAGTCATCAAAGGTAAGAAGATCTCACCAAAGGTGCGTGCAATGGTTGTACCAGGTTCACAATTCGTAAAAAAACAAGCAGAACAATTGGGGCTTGACAAAATTTTCAAGGATGCAGGATTTGAATGGAGAGAATCGGGTTGTAGTATGTGTCTAGGAATGAATCCTGACATCTTGGCATCTGGCGAGAGATGTGCTAGCACATCAAATAGAAATTTTGAGGGAAGACAAGGTGCAGGTGGAAGAACTCATCTTGTCAGTCCTGTTATGGCAGCAGCTGCTGCACTAGCAGGTCATTTTATTGATGTAAGAGAATTGGATTTGAATTAATATGGAACCATTTAAAAAAATAAAAAGCATTGTCACACCTCTTGATAAAGTAAATGTAGATACTGATCAGATAATTCCAAAACAATTCCTAAAACTAGTGCAAAAAACTGGATTTGGCCAGTATCTATTTTATGATTGGAGGTTCGAAAGTGGAGATAAACCCAGAGAAGACTTTGTCTTAAACAATCCAAAATACTGTGATTCAAAGATATTGCTTACAAGAGACAACTTTGGATGCGGCTCTAGCAGAGAACACGCTGCATGGGCTTTGCTTGATTATGGATTTAGAGTAGTCATAGCTCCGTCTTTTGCAGATATATTTTATAATAACTGTTTTAAAAATGGAGTTTTACCAATAAGGCTTGACTCTCAGAGTGTAGAAAAATTATTTAACAATTCATTTGAGATTGAAGTTGATTTACAAAACCAAACCATAACTACTGGTGATATCGTCATTCCTTTTGAAATAGAAAGTCACAGAAAAAAGACACTGCTTGAAGGACTAGACGATATTGCTGTCACTTTACAATACGAAGATAAAATAACCATGTATGAAAAATCTAAATTTTAGGTTTTCATTTTTTTGATTATGGTTTTTACTAATTCTTGATTTCTCTCTATTTTTGTTGGTGATTCTACATCTATCCAAGGAGTTTTTTCTATGTCAAAGGCACTGATTGATTGGTTTTTTGATAACCCCTGTAAAATATCATATGACAAATTGATCTGTTTTTGTTTTTTTTGTTTAGATTTGATTAACTTTAAAATTTTTGTTGCAAGTATGTATATGCCAAGACATTCTGCCATTGCTAACTTTATAATTGGTTTCTCTTTGAATTCTAAAATCAAACCATCTTTTACAACAGCATACCCTGTTTCTTCTTTTCTATAGCATCTTGTAGCAATACAAGCAGTGCTCTTCTTTTTCTTGTAGAATTTTAACATTTTTCCAATATCAATAGGAGTAAGGTTGTCTGCAAACCATAATAGAAATTCAGAACTTTTTTCAAAAAGATTAGATAGGTGAACAAGGTCTCCACCGGTACCACTTTGAGAATCCTGCACAAATCTTATTTTTTTCTTTGTTGTTCTATTTTCAAAATATCCTTGTATCTGTCTGCCAATTCCGTTATAATCGGCAAGAATAATTACCTCGTCGATAAAACCAAACGAAGAAACATATTGCACTATGTGATCTATGAGAGGTTTTCCCTCTACTGGAATCATTGCCTTTGGAAAATAATCTGTAAATGGCTTACCCCTTGTACCCCGTCCACCGGACAAAATTACAGCTTTCAAGTCTTACCTGTATGATTTCTGCTTTCTTCTTCTAGCACTAGGCCCACCAAATTTTTTGGGTTCTTTTCGCCTGTCGTCTCCGCTTAGAAGATGTTTATCAAAATCAGTAAGACGCTTTTTAAGATCCTCACGAACTGTTTTTGTAAATGGATGATCCTTTGGTTCCTTCTTTGATTTTGTCCAACCTGTCATTGCTCTTGAAATAGCTACAGAAGATGCATAGGCTTGTCCCATGAAACCACCACCGCTTACTCTAACGAAAAGATCAATTTTATCTCTTAAATCTCCAGCAACTTCTAGTGGCACAAGCATTACTTCTCTTGCAGTTTCTTGTTGAACCATCTCTACTGGAATGTTGTTTACTCTAACCACGCCTACTCCTTTTGCAATGTGAACATGTGCTCTTGCAGATTTTCTTGATGCAAAATAACTTTCTACTCTAGTAACCATTATTCATGCCATCCTACTAATTTTCCAAGATCTCCCATACTGGTATAGTATGGAGAAGGTCTTTTGATCTTTGCATCATCGAATTGTTTCGTTGTCATTGATTTAAGCTCATTAGGTACACCTAGGTATGCTCTTAGTCTTTTGAATGCAATTTTTCCTGATGGTTTTTTTGGCAGCATTCCTCTTACCATTTTAGTTATCATGGTATCTGGTCTTCTTGGGTGAAATGGACCAAACTTTGGATTGTTAATACTTGCAATCTCCAAAAATTGTCTATATGATTTTATAATGGCATCTCGGTCGCCAGTTAACATGATGTTTTCACAGTTTACTATGGATATTCTATTTCCATTAATCAAGAGTTTTGCTACATGTGAACACAATCTTCCTGCAATCATGTTTGTTCCATCTACTATGATGTTCTGAATTTGTTTGACTTCGGTCTTTGTTTGGGTTTGTTGTTTAGCCAATTATTATCACTCCTTTTCCTGTTGGGTGACTTTTTATTAGATCAGTAAAGTTGAGAATCTTTCCACCAGAGTCTAGGATCTTTTTGGCACCAGAAGTAGAAATAGAAAATGAACAAAGTGTTATTTTATGTGAAAGATAACCAGTTCCAAGTACTTTTCCTGGAACGACAATTACGTCATTGTCTTTTACAAATTTATTTATTTGACCAATATTGACTGTTCTTCTAGCACTAGATGGTTTGAGTGCAAGTTCTGCTAGTCTTGACCATATTGGAGCATTGTTTTTCTTTGATGCTCCCTTGAGTTCCTTTGCCATCTGCATAACAACTTGGTTGGTCATTTGTAATATTGCCTTTTTTAACCCAAATATAATGCATGCTTAGTCAAGGGTAGAAATTACTTGTTTGAAGCTATCTAGTCTTTTTGAAAGCTCTTCTACTCCTGCTGATACTATTTGAGCTGGTGTCAGTGCGCCGGTTGTTTCTATAGTTAAGACGTGATCTTCAGGATTTCCAGTTTCTGTTAATACTGAAACTGTGGCAGAATTCCATTTTGCATGTTCAGTCCCCCTTCCTAATCTTGCATATGCTTCTAGCTTTAACTTTTGATTTGGTGCAAGTTCGATAATTGGGATCTTGTCATTAACTGGTTTTACAACTTCATCTTCTGAGGTAAGCTCAGCTGATGTAACGGTTCTTGTAGTGTCTGCAGAACCTGCATCGATCATTAACATTACTCTGCAACGAGAGCAACCAACCTCACTATGGCAATCACAATTTGATGCTTCTACAAACCTTGTCAAGTCAGTCTTTATTGGAATCATTGCAAGTCTATGGGCTACACCCTCGTCTGCAAGTACAGAAGAATTTTCAATTATCACTACATCATCGATGGCAAAAACAGGCACTCCGGTAAGGCAAATTCTTCTTAATGCGTTGGCATACTGCAATGGTACATTCTTTAATTTAACAACAATCTTTCGTTCATTTTGCTCAATAATCTCTAAAGAAGTCAAACCTTAGAGAAAACATTCGTTAGTCCAAATAAAAATCTAGCGAGTTTTTCCGTATAGATAAATACCAAAGTTGAATATCACAATTATGGACAAGCCATCTGTAGTCAGATTTGCAGTTGAAGGAGAAAAATTCGAGATTCTTGTAAAACCAGACCCTGCACTTGATTTCAAATTGGGAAAAAAGAAAGACATTTCATCTATAATGATCTCTGAGGAGATTTATTCAGATTCTAACAAGGGCACACGGGCATCGACTGAAAAATTGATGAAAGCATTCAAGACAACAGATCAAACTGTTATTGCGACTATAATTCTTCAAAAAGGTGATCTTAACCTAACAACAGATCAAAGACGAAAGATGGTTTCAGAAAAACGTAAACAAATTGTAGAATTTATCGCCAAAAACTTTGTCGATCCAAGATCTCATCTTCCCCATCCGCCACTTAGGATAGAGCAAGCCATGGATGATGCACGAGTCTCAGTTGATCCATTCAAAAATGTAGACGAACAAACAAAAGATATTGTTGAACAACTACGTTCAATAATACCATTAAAATCAGAAAATATGCTTCTTGAAATTCTTGTACCAGCACAGTTTGCCGCACAATCTTATTCCGTTTTAAAATCTGTGGGGTCTTTAAAAAAAGAAGAATGGCAAGCTAATGGCTCTCTTAAAGTAATACTAGATATACCGGCTGCAGCAAGGGCAAATGTGATAGATAGATTGGGATCAATAACAAAAGGCTCTGCTTCTGTTGAGGTCGCGAAATGATGGAAATAAAAAGAAGGTACGTAATTCCTGGCGACGTTATAACAACCGGACCCTTTAGACCCGAACAAAATGTCTACCAAGAAGGAGATAGAATTATTTCTACAAGTGTAGGTATTTCTGAAATTTTTGACAACGCTGTACGGGTCATTCCACTTACAGGAATATACATGCCAAAAACAAATGACTTGATCATAGGCAAAGTAATAGGACATTCATCGTTATCATGGGAGTTTGATATTAACTCATGTTTTGTAGGATTTTTACCAGCTCAAGATGTTTTTGGTAGAGATTATTCTCCAACCAAAGATGAGCTTAAAGAAAGACTTGACAAAGGGGACTTGGTTGCAGCACGAGTTGCAAATTTTGATAGATCGCGTGATCCATTGCTTACTGTACAAGACAGAGATCTTGGGAAAATCGAATCAGGAGAGCTAATTGAGATTTCTCCAAGCAAGGTTCCAAGACTCATTGGAAAACGAGGCTCTATGATCCAAACAATTGAGATGGCAACAAAGGCAATGATTACAATTGGACAAAATGGATGGATAGTTGTTTCCTCTGAAGATCCAGATGGATTATTAAAGGCAATAGAAGCAATCAGAATGGTTGATGCCCAGGCACACATGCCGAACTTGACTGAAAGAGTCAAATCCATGCTTGGGGTAGAACTTGGTGATAATAATGACACAATTAATGAATGAAAATGGAATTAGATGTGACGGAAGAAGAGTAGATCAATTAAGAAATATATCTATCAAAGTGGGAGTTTTAAAAAATGCAGATGGCTCTGCATATATAGAATTTGGTAAGAACAAAATTCTTGCTGGTGTTTTTGGACCTCGTGATGTTCATCCAAAACACATGGCAAACCAAGACTCTGGAATCTTGCGTTGTAGATATCACATGTCTCCTTTTTCTGTTACAGAAAGAAAAAATCCAGCTCCTTCAAGAAGAGAAATAGAGATATCTAAAGTAATCAAAGAGGCGTTATTGCCTGCAGTAATACTAAAAGATTTTCCTAGAACAGTGGTGGATGTCTTCATTGAAGTGCTTCAAGCCGATGGAGGTACTAGATGTGCCGCACTGGATGCAGCATCTATTGCTTTAGCAGATGCAGGAATACCAATGCGTGATCTAGTTTCTGCATGTGCAGCAGGAAAGGTAGCTGATCAAATAGTTTTGGATATTAACAATGAAGAAGATCAGGAAGGACAGGCTGATATGCCAATTGCATATATGCCAAACCTTGGAAAAATTACTCTAATGCAACTTGATGGAATCTTGTCTCCATCTGAGTATAAAAAATGTGTTCAAACTGGAATAAATGGATGTAAACTAGTTTATGAAATGCAAAGAAAAGCACTAATGGACAAGTACTTCACAAATGAGACACAATAGACATGGCTAATTCAGTTATACTTGAACAACTAAAAAGAGAACAAATCTTAGAACTTCTAAAAGAAGGAAAAAGACTTGATGGTAGAGGTCTTGAAGATCAACGACCTCTCTCAATTGATGTTGGGGTAATTCCAAAGGCAAACGGTTCTGCAAGAGTAAGACTTGGAGATACCGAGATTGTCACAGGAGTAAAGATTCAACCAGATAAACCATTTCCAGATCTTGGTGATAAAGGAATACTGATATGTACTGCAGAAATTCTTCCTCTTGCAGATCCCAACGCAGAGCCAGGACCTCCTTCTGAAGAAGTAATAGAGCTAGCACGAGTTGTTGATCGAGGAATCAGAGAAACTGAGATGCTTGACTTGCATCAACTGGTTCTTATTGAGAACAAATCAGTAATCGGAATTTTTATTGATAGCAGTGTAACAGATGCAGGTGGAAATCTATTTGATGCATGTTCATATGCTTCTGTCGCAGCTCTTTTGTCATGTACTGTTCCAAAATATGAAATCAAAAATGAGGCTCCAGCTCTAGTAGAAGGTGTAACGTCAAAGCCTCCTGTAAAAACAATTCCAGTATCTGTAACCATGGCAAGAATTGGAGACCATATTATAGTAGACCCATCATCAGATGAAGAAGCTTGTATGGATGCAAGATTAACAATTACAACAAACACTGAGGGAAACATTTGTGCAATTCAAAAGGGAGGAATTGATGGCTTTACCTTGGAGCAAGTGGTAAGATGTTCCGAAATCGCTCTTTCCGTGGGAACAAAAATAAGGAAGCAGCTTGAGAAACTGATGTAAAATGGTTAAAAGTAAAAGCTCTTCATTAAAGGGGCTTGGTGCAAAGTATGGTTTAAAACCACGCAAAAAATTTACTGCAGTCCATAGGCTTTTGAAAGCAAAACGAAGATGTGTTGAATGCGGTTCCACCAAGTTTGGGCGTGTTGCAGTAGGAATATGGGCCTGCAAGAAATGTGGATTTAAAATAGCTGGAATGGCATATGACGTCAAGGTATAATGCCAAGATAGAAATTTTTGCTAAAGAAAAAACAAAATCTATTTTTGACTCGATTCAAACAGACAACAAATTCTCATCTGAAACTCCAACAAAAACAACAATGTCTTTTGATAAAAAAATTACGATCTTAATTGATGCACAAGAGCTATCACATTTGCGTGCAAACTTGAATTCAACACTGCGTCTTGTACAAGTAAGCAATGATTCTATAGAATCGGTAAAAATATAAGCAAATCAATTCGTGAATCTAGCATGTCTTCTGGCGAGCAACAAATTCCACCTTGGTTACAAGAACAAGTTGGAAGATTACAACAACTACAACAAAACCTACAATCAATCATGGGTCAAAAACAACATTTGGAGATGGAGCAACTTGAAACAGAACGAGCACTCGAAATTCTCAAAAAAGCAGATGATAATGATACTGTTTTCAAAAATGCAGGTTCCATACTAATAAAATCAACAAAAGTAAGTCTTATTGCAGAACTAGAAGAAAAAAAGGAACTTGCAAACACGCGCATTACAGTATTGTCAAAACAAGAAACACGTGTCAAAGAAAATCTCAAGGAAGCAGAGACCAAGATAAAGGAAATGTTGCGTGGGCCATCTGACGGTCAACCAAAAACAGAAACTCCCAAATAAAATATTAACAAACTCTGTAAATGTTGTATAATGAAGATAAATGATCTGAGGATGATAATTGATGAAAGGGAGAAGAAAAGCGGAATCCCTGATCTTCTGAGAGCGGTTGGAGTCAACATTGAACTCAAAAATCTATCAATAGGTGATTATATTGTGGCCCCTGAAACTATAGTAGAAAGAAAAAGCATTCAGGATTTCATCTCATCTGTTTTTGATGGAAGACTATTTGATCAATGTAACAGATTAAAAGAACACTTTGAACACCCCGTTATTTTGATGGAAGGTAATGTGGATCAAATTGAAGAGCTCACTGAAAACCCACTTGTTTTCTATGGTGCAATATCGTCAGTTATTTTAGATTTTAAAATTCCAATTATTCCGACACCAAATGCATCACATACAGCAAAACTTTTGATAGCTATGTGTACAAGACAGGAAAATATAAAAGGCCCGTTTTTGAAAAAAATAAAAAAATCGGATGATTTACAAAAACAGCAACTATCTGTTCTTTGTAGCCTACCAGGAGTAGGAGAAAAATTAGCAACTCGTATGCTAGAAAGATTTGGTTCACCAACTAATACACTAAAGGCATCCTATACCGAGCTTTCAAAAATCAAGGGCATGGGAGAATCAAGAGCTCAAAAGATAAGAAAAATGCTTGATGCAGAAAACAAATCAAAGAAAAAAGCAGACCAAAAAACATTACACGATATCTGACACTCAATTCAAATATCGAGTTGATATGTTTTTACGCAACTAAAGATTGCAGGATATGAAAATGTCTGATTATATGTGGGTCATTTGCTGATTGGGCTGGAAGACGACTTCCTCTTGGCTGATCTACGGCTAAGATTGGTTCCACAAACAGGACACTGTGATATCTTTGAAAAGATCTTTTCACATCCAGGACAAAAATAAATCCAATCCTTTATCTCTGTAATGCCTTTGGTCATGATAGGAATGACTTTGAGGTTGAGTTGTTTGGCTGTGTTTGATATTGCATAATCATCAGTAATTAGTTCTCCGTCTATCTGCAAACACAGTGCAATCACAGAGATGTCTCCTTTAGAAAGATTTTGAAAATCTCCAATTTCTCTTGCTTTTGCCAATACTTTTGTAATGTATTCCTTTTCAGGATTGATAATCTCTAATCTTTTTGTTTCAACAAGTACATTTAATGCATCATGATTTTTCTTGATGTGTTTTACCTCATCAAAAACAACAGGTGTTGTATAGCTTTTCTCTTGTGATGCAAAAGGAATACCAGCATAAAAAGCACTTGCATCTAAAATTCTAGAAACCAAGTTTGCTCATCTGTCTTAGACCGCGTTTTTTAATTCTTACAAACACTGCATGTTTTTTGTATTTTCTTATGGTTATGATATCATCATTTCTTGCGGGTTTTATCACTTGAGCATCCATGATGATATTAGAATCGTGAGAACTAAGTATCTCTATTTTTTCATCTGGTACAACTAGTGATGGTAATTTGTTTACTGGAGCAACTGGAGTAATTATCAATACATCCAAACTTTCGTGCAATATTGGACCGCCCAGAGAATAAGAATGCCCAGTAGAACCACTAGGTGTTGCAATTATCACACCATCCATTTTTTGTGTAACTGTATCATTTTGAAATCTGATTTCAAAGAGTGAAGTCTTTGTAAGATTTTGTCTGTTTATGAAGATCTCATTTAGGGCAGGTGGAAAGTCTTGGCCATTACATGAAGCAACGACTCTTATGCGTCTGTCAAGAAAAATATTATCTGAAAGTATTTGGTTTATGGCAGTATCAATCTCGGGCATCGTAATTTCAGATAATATGCCTCTGTTTCCACCCACGTTTATAGCCAAATTTGGAACTTCATTTTCTAAATATCTGAATGTACGTAAAGTTGTACCATCTCCACCAAGAGTTATGGTCAAGTCAAGATTTGCATCCTTTAATTCTTCCAAATCATCTATTTTTTTTGCGCCCTCTACTTCTACTGGAGAAATGGTAAAAACTTGAGATTTTTTTACAAGCAATTTCTTTGCTACTTTTTTGGCAGCGTCCTCGGATTCTTTTGAACCGACTTTGCTTACTACAGCTACTCTGTTAAGATTCAAGCGGAAAGTGGTATTCTAGTTTCACATAAAAAGCATATGATGAGGATAAAATATAAGGATCTTTTATGGTAATTTGTTCTGAAAGAAAATGAGTTATGCAAATCCAAATGTTTTGACAGATACTGAATGGGTATCAAAAAATATCTCAAATAAAGCGATTAAAATTGTAGAAGTGGACTATGATCCAGAAAATGGATACAGACAAGGTCATATCCAAGATGCCAGTCTGATATGGTGGAAACGTGACATCAACGATCCAATTAGAAGAGACATTATCAGCAAAACACAATTTGAAGACCTTATGGCAAGAAACGGAATTACTCCAGAATCCGAAGTTATCTTGTATGGTGATTTTAACAATTGGTTTGCAGCCTTTGTGTTTTGGATTTTCAAGTATTACGGACACAAAAATGTCAAACTAATGAATGGTGGTAGAAAAAAATGGGAACTAGAAAAGAAACCGTATACAAAAGATGAGCCACAAATTCAAAAAACAAAATATGTGTCCCTTCCACCTGATGAGGGATTGCGAGCATATCTGTATGATGTTAGAAGGGCAATTGATAGACAGGATACGGTACTAGTTGATGTACGATCTCCAAAAGAATTCACTGGTGAAATAACAGCGCCTCCGGAATATCCGATGGAGCATGCACAAAGAGGAGGTCACATTCCTAAAGCAAATAATATTCCTTGGGCTACAGCCGTAAACGATGCTGATGGTACTTTCAAATCAGTAAACGATCTAAAACAGATCTACGAGTCAAAAGGTGTCACGCCAGACAAGGATGTAATATGCTATTGTAGAATTGGAGAAAGATCTTCTCATTCGTGGTTTGTCCTCAAATATCTGCTAGGATATCCACAAGTAAGAAACTATGATGGTTCATGGACTGAATGGGGTAACATGATTGGAAACCCAGTTGAAAAATAAGAATTGAGCCAAGAACTTCCATTGCTAAAAAAAGGGATTTTCTATTTCATACGCGACGGTGATGATTCCATTATAATGGAGGATAAGACAAAAAGTGGTCTTACAGTGCAGGAACGTTCAATTGATGAAAAATACAATGTAGAAGCAGAAAAAGGTATGATCTATGATATGGATGGTATAGGTCACAAAGTGGGAATTCGTTGGTTCTTCCCAAAAAAAGATTATGCTTTTGACAAAGTACTTTCATTTGCACAAGAAATGGAGCAGAGATACAGAAAGATAAGGGAAGAAACATGTCCTGACTAGGAAGCATTTTTAAAGACTTTTGAAAATATACATGTAGATGTCTCTTCTGTTAAAAGACAAAGTATACACTATACAATCTACTACTGCAAAACGAGGAATATATCCATTACACAGCTATAAACTTGGTCTTTACAGATTACCAATAAAACTAGAAGATCAATATGAAATTGATTCTATTGTTATTGGCTTGAAGAAAACATTTGTGATGGATGCATTTGCTGACAGGGTCTATGCGACATACTATTGGAAGGAAGAAAATATACCAGATCCGGACGCATCAGGTTACAAACAGATCGAACTTCAGATCCAAGTAGAAGTTGTTACAGGCGAAGTTGTAGATATGATATATCAAATTTATCCAGTTGAAAAGTATGGCGATACTCTATGGGTCAAAGATTATAGA
>DASSAF010000139.1:0-1838 GCA_035685565.1 Nitrosopumilaceae archaeon
TATGCTGATTGGTGTCCTTATTGTACAAATTTTAAACCAACTTTTGAAGAAATTAATTCAGACGCAGCACAGAAAAAGGCCGCGTTAGTAAATGAAGATGAAAATCCACTATGGGACAGATTCAACATACAGGCAGTACCCACAATGATCGCCTTTCAAGATGGAAAAATCATTGCAAGAAGAGATGCCAAGAAGCATGTGGGTTTGACAAGGGTAGACATGGAATCCATAATAAAGGAACTTTAAGACCATTCTTATTGAAGGCATACTCTTACTATACATGCTAGCAAAGTGCAAGGTTAGATTCGATTTTACAGCAACAGATTCTGCTTATTACATAGGCGGAAGATACGATCCTTTGATTATATTGACAGATATTGAAGGAAAGCTTCCTGTACACATACAAAAATCTCAATATAAAAAAGATAAAAATTCTGCAAAAATATCCGTGGAATATTTCATTATTTATGATGATGTGAATCTTCCAAAACAAGAAGCAGTAGGTTCTTTTGCAAGATTTGTTGGGGAAGATCCATATGAAAAGTTATTTGAAAGTGATATTGAATTGGTAAAAGAATTAATAAAAACAACATACGGGGTAAGTAAAACCCAGAATAATAAAATTGAACATAAAATAATACATGAAAGCATTAATTTAGTCAAGAGTTAGTATCATTACAAGAACTTCTTGTAACATCATTTTGCAAATTCAGAAGATTATTGAATTAATTCTACATGTTTTCTTATTTTTGTCGCTAGATTTTCTAGATCATTGTCTTTTGGAATAATTCTTTTTGTCCATGTTGCACCAGTACTAGAATATCTGGGCACTATGTGCACATGAACATGTGGAATTATCTGATTTGCTGCTTTTCCGTTATTTTGTGCTATGTTAAATCCATCAGCTTCAGTAACCGCCAGTATTGCGCGTGCAATGACAGGAATTTTTGAAAATAATAAAGAAACATCCTCTGTATTCATATCAGTAATTCTTTCATGATGATCTCGCGGTATGACAAGCGTATGACCTCTTTGTATTGGATATTTATCCATTATAGCGACGTGAGTTTTATCATCATAAACAAAATGGGCCTTTACTTTTCCTTCAACAATATCACAAAAAAGACAATTCACAGAATACAGGGTTTTAGCATTTTATTTAAATTAATGCTAAAATGAGTGTACATATTATTCAAAATGATTTTAAATCAGGTCATCTAAGACTTTCTTTATTATCAAAAGTATTTTTCTTATCATGAGATTTTTTGAAGATCTTAATATGATCGTATAGGCCAAATGAAAACAATAGATATGACCACAAAAATAGAATATCTACTGCATGTCCGGTATAATACGAATTATCTAATGAAAAATATTGAAATGCAGTATCAGCAACTACTTCAACTAGCATTCCAATCAATAATAATGACCACAAAAAATTTACCTTTCCCCTAAAAAATAATGTTACACCAATCATAGACGGAATCAGAACAATTGCATCTGCAATTGGATAAATCGCGCCCAAAATAATTGCAAATTCTGTTTCATCCGAATTATTGCCAAGTGTCATGTATAAATTCGGAACCAGGACTGCAACAGCAATCATTGTTGTAATTACTATCATTTTTTTTGATATCATATTTTTGAACGGATATATGTATAGTAATGAAAATATAAAATAAAACGGATATCCTGACAAATAGAAAAAATCTGCACTAGATGGAAATGGTTTTTCTTTGTAAACCAGTTCATTAACTAGCCATATCTGTTCTGCTACAAACCAAAGTGCAGCAAAAATAGTAAAAATAATCCATGCCTTTCCATGACTTCCAGTCAAA
>DASSAF010000140.1:0-2088 GCA_035685565.1 Nitrosopumilaceae archaeon
ATGCAAAAAATCCCTGATACAGGCAATTAGAAAAAATATTGATATAAAAATTATAATTCCACCAAATTTAGTAGGATCAGAAACATTTAGAGCAATTCCGGATGATGGCAAGATAAAGTGTGCTGATGTTTCACAAAATTCAATCATGTTTGATGATTCTGAAATTCTTATGATAAATAGCAACAATGGAAAAGGAGCAATATTTTTGTCAACCGAAGTACTAGGAACAAATCAAGCTAAAACATTTGAACAAACTTGGAAAAACTCCATTAAAGTAAACAATCTTTCTGATATGACAAAAATCGATGCTCAGGAAACCTTGAAGGTAATTCAAGCCATAAGTGAGAACGGGCTTGGCTTTGTACTAAATTCTGTTCTACAATCTAAAAATAAAGAAATTGACATGCTTGAATTTCTTGAGAAAAACGGCGTAGATTTGGAAGCAAAAACAATTGATGAAATAATCGCTCTTGTTGATTCTACCTTGCAGATCACGTGTTCAGGACAAGCACGTTATGAACCACAAGGAAACCACATCATCATAGAATCAAAGCTAAACAGTGGACATTCGCTTCCTTGGGCACTATTGCTTGAAGGATATCTGCACAAAAAAGGATTCAAGACAAAGATGATGTACAACAACCACCTTCATGGTGGGGAAAAAATACACATCAAAGTAGACTCGAAGTTAAATTCCAATTAGTTTAGCTTTATAATATCAGAGAATTTACCAGTTCTGTAAATGGAGATATCTCACGAATTTAATGCAAAACAAATAGAGGAGCAAATTAGAAATAAATTTTCTTCATTGGATTTGCAAAAATTAATTTTTGAATCTCCAAACAAGAACAAAAAAATTGCGTTTATTGAAGGACCTCCTACCATGAACGGTACTCCACATGCAGGTCACTTGAGGGGCCGTGTAATCAAAGACTTGTGGTACAGATACATGACACTGTGTGGAAACAAGGTAATTTTTAACGCAGGTTGGGATACGCAGGGACTGCCAGTCGAACTACAAGCCGAAAAAGAACTTGGCATTTCAGGAAGTAAGTCAGAAGTTATAAAATCTGCAGGTATTGAAAAATTAGTATCAGAGTGCAAAAAAATTGTATTCAAGTTTAATGAAAAATGGGTAGAGGCAGACAAGCTAATGGGCATGTCGTTTAATCAAGAAAAAGCATACTGGACATACAAGGACGAATACATTGAACGTGAATGGAAGTATCTCAAAAAGGCTCATGAAATTGGCATACTCTCAGAAGATTACAAGGTAGTTGCATACTGCCCAAGCTGCCAGACATCGCTTAGTCATGCCGAAGTAAACCAGGGATATGACACAGTTCAGGATCCGTCACTTTACTACAAAGTGAAAATGAGAGACGGAGATTTGTTTTTAATTGTCTGGACTACAATGCCATTTACTTTGGTTACAGATACAATGGTTGGCCTAAACCCTGATGAAAATTATGTTCACGTCAAAGTTGGAAACGAGACTTGGGTTGTTGGCGAAAAAAGACTAGAAGAGTTTATGAAAGAAGCAAAAATTGAAGATTATACAGTTGTAAAAACAATAAAAGGCTCAGAAATGGACGGCAAAAAATACATTCATCCATTACTTGATGAAATACCAGGACTAAAAGAGAAATCTGCACTAGAAAAATTCCATACATCAGTTGCAGAAAGTTTTGTTGACATTCAAACAGGAAGCGGACTGGTACATCTTTCTCCCGCAAATGGTGAAGAGGATTTCAATATTGCAACAAAAAGATCAATTCCAATATTTAATCCAATTAATGACGAAGCCAAATTCACAAAGGATGCAGGCGTGTATTCAGGATTATTTGTAAGAGATGCAGATGAAAAAATTGTCAATTCGTTACGTGAAAAAGGAGCGCTGGTAAAAATTGGCAAGATAAAACACCAGTATCCATTATGTTGGAGATCCCAGCACAAGCTTTTGTGGCTTGCACGAAGGGGTTTTTTTTACTTTTTAGACAGACTAGGTGAGAAGGCAGTCAAAGCAGCAGAAAATGTAGAATATTTTTTTGATCCTCCAAAAAACAGATTCCTAGAGATAATAAAAGA
>DASSAF010000141.1:0-9940 GCA_035685565.1 Nitrosopumilaceae archaeon
TCAGCTGAATGATCGAATATCGAAGTTCCAATAACTTCTTCCTTCGTATACCCAAAACGTTCTGCATACGATTGATTACAATCAATGATAATTCCATCAGTATTGATCGTACGGTAAAGAGCCGGTGAATTTTCATAAAGGTCCCTGTATTTTTTTTCAGAGTTAGAACGAACCACTTCTGGCTTCCTTGCTGAATTTTCTATAGATTTGAATGTAGCATTATTAGTTTGATTTGCTATAGTCACATCATAGTGACATTTTCTTTCTAAATAGAAATCGATGTGTAATACCAAGCTACAGATTGTTTTCGAATTCACTTTGGTCTTGGTTTAATTCCCTCAGGTTCATGTTCAAACCTGGACAAAACAGTTAGCGGCACACATCGTCATTCATTCTCTTAACTTTTCGGATCTTTTGTTGTATTTCTCTTAATACTGTGATTAATCCGTGCAAGTTTTATGGACTTGTCTGTTACTAGTCATATGAGAGAGTTGATGCAAATATCCTGCCGTTCTCAGTCAAACCAATATTAATTTTTTTATCTTTAATTGTTGATTCAACAAGACCTTTTTTCTGTAGCCAAACAATATGCTTTGCAAGTCTGGCATAATTTAGATTGGCATTAAGTGATAAACTGGTCTTTACCTCCGGGCCATTATCTACCATGATTTTCAGTATACGCATTAAAGTTTTCATGCTTGGTTCAAAGCTACGCGCTAATTTTTTGCTCTGTATAATTTTGGTTATTTGCCTTAATCTATTCTCCAACAGTTTGATCTGTTGGACTTCACGAGTTGTGTGGGTGTCTTTCATCGAAAATCCTTCATATTGTTTTTTTATTTTCAAACTGTTTTATGTGATCCAAGAGAATGTCTGGATCGATTGGTTTTTTCAAACATGAATGAACTCCTTTACCTTTCAGCGTTGATTCTACCTCGCCGCTTAATATGGATGCCGTCAATGTTACTATATTTTGGTTTTTTATTTTTCCGCTTTTACACAATTCATCTATAACATCACTACCTGAAAATTTAGGCATAGCAATGTCAAGTATTATTACATCAAATGTCTGATTCTCAATAAGGCTAAGACCGCTTTGGCCATCGTTGGCAACAGAACACGAATGGCCTTTAATCGTCATATACTTGGAGAGCATTTTTGTAATATCTCCATTATCATCAATGAGAAGAATTTTCATATCCTGATTCCATATTTCAGTAATGGCATATAAGAGCACTTATACCATGCAAATTATATCATTATACACTATTTCCAATCATAACGGAAATTTCATATAAAAAATAGTTCCTGTTTTTCCATCACTTTCAATCGATATAGTGCCATCAAGCTTCTCTACAATACCTTTTGAGATTGCAAGACCAAGCCCAGTTCCACCCACAGATCTTCTTTCCGACGTATCAATTTGATAGAATTTTTGGAAAAGTTCTTTTTGTTTTTCTTGTAATATTCCAATTCCATTGTCTTTTACATAAAAAACAAGGTTGTTGTTTTCTTTCATGCAACCAGCCTCAATCTTACCCTTGTTCTCTGGGACAAACTTTATTGCATTGCTTATTAGGTTGTCAAAAACTTGTCTCAATCTTGATTTGTCTGTTTTGATGACTAGATTCTTGGCATATGTGTTTGTTGTAAACTTACAATTTTTATTTTCTAAGACCTTCTTATAATCAGAATCAAGATTAGAAAAAAATTCATCCAGTGACAGATCAGCTATTTTGAATTTCAGTTGGTTAAGATCAAGCTTTCTCACATCCATGATGTCAGCTATCAGAGTCTCAAGTCTTTTGGCATTTTTTTCTATTATTTCAATTGCTTCTAACTGTTCTGGGTCAATTCTGCCAAGCATTGATGTTTTTAACATCTTGCAATATCCTAATATCGGTACAAGGGGTGTGTTTAATTCATGGGTTATCATAGCAGAAAACTCATCTTTTGCAACTCCCTTTAATTTTTCTGACACTTCTTTTGCGTCAGTATATTCTAATTGTTTTTTTTCTTTTGCGTCAGTTTGTTCTGCTTGTAGTTTTTCTTTTGCGTCAGTGTATTCTAATTGTCGTTTTTCTTTTGCGTCAGTTTGTTTTGCTTGTAATTTTTCTTTTGCGTCAGTTTGTTCTGCTTGTAGTTTTTCTTTTGCGTCAGTGTATTCTAATTGTCGTTTTTCTTTCTCATCAGTGTATTCTAATTGTCGTTTTTCTTTCTCATCAGTGTATTCTAATTGTCGTTTTTCTTTTGTGTCAGTACGTTCTGCTTGTAGTTTCTGATCTCTCGTTAATTCATCGATATCTTTGATATGTTTCTGTCTAGTTCTGATCAGTAATATTGTAACTATAACTGCCCATGCAATTAACAGATATAATATTACATCATTTCCCTCTACCATAATTTGTTACCATTACTGCAGTACTTAATCATACGTTCACAAGTCTGAATCTATTGAAGGTTTGAGTCATATTATGACCTACGACTATCAGGATCTTGTTTTTGACCCACTTATTGTAATAAGAAAGTTATTCCAAACTATCGTATGGCTCTAATGGTTTTTTTGTGGTTTCGTTGTGCTGCAGCCATTCAAGTGTTTTTGCAAAAGAGTCAGCAAGCTCGGTTGTTGTCAGTACTGGTATTCCAAGCTCTACTGCCTTTCGTCGAATCTGAAATTCATCATAAAGCATCCCGACATATTTTTCCAGAGTCGATGTGCTTGGCACATTTACAATAAAGTTTATCTTGCGTTCATAAAGCAAATCAGCAATGTTTGGTTTTCTTTCCGGTTCACTAATTTTGTAAACAATTTCGTTTTCTACTCGTTTTTCTGTCAAAAATTCAGCAGTGTGTTCAGTAGCATAGATTTTGTAACCCAAAGTCTTTAGCAACATGGATGTTCGCAAAAGTTTTTCCTTGTTTTCCAAACCACCAGCAGTAATCAAAACAGCGCCTTCCTTTGGCAATGAATATCCTACAGAAATCAGTCCCTTTGATAGTGCATCATAAAAACTGTCTCCAAAGCAAGCAGCTTCCCCAGTTGATTGCATCTCGACTCCCAATATGATGTCAGCTCCCTCAAGTTGCATGAATGAAAATTGCGGTACCTTTATTCCATACGAATGCGTTTTTCGCCATTTGTCCTTTGGTACTGATGGCAATGTTTTTCCAAGAACTGCACGTGCTGCAAGGCTGATAAGATTCATCTTGACGAATTTTGAAACAAATGGCATGGAGCGTGACGCGCGTATGTTTAGCTCAATAACATATACTTGATTTGAATGGATAAGAAATTGCAAGTTAAACGGTCCTTTTATTTTAAAGGCAATTGCAACCTTGTTTGTATAATCTGTGATGGTTTCAATTATTTTGTTACCCAGACTCCATGGAGGAATGCACATCATAGAATCTCAAGAGTGCACACCTGCACCTTCAATGTGTTCTACTATTGCACCAATCACTACGTTTTTGCCATCAGAAACTCCGTCTACTTCAGCTTCAAGTGAGTTTAGCATGAATTTTGTAATAACAACAGGATAGTCTGGTGAAACATTTGCTGCCTCTTGTAGATATTTTTTTAGTTGATCATGTGACCAGACAACTTTCATTGCAGCTCCACTTAGGACATACGATGGCCTGACGAGTACTGGATATCCTACATTAATTGCAAACTTTTTGGCATCAGCAAGACTTGAAAATGCTTTCCATGGGGGCTGTGAAATATGAAGTTCGTCTAAGACCTTACTAAAGCTTGAACGGTTTTCTGCCCTGTCAATGTCTTCTGATGATGTACCTATTATTTTGATTCCATTTTTTGCAATCTTTGGAGTAAGGTTATTTGCAGTCTGGCCTCCCACCGCTGTAACAATACCGGTTAGTTTTTCAAAATCTGCAATATCTAGTACCCTCTCAAGTGTTAATTCCTCAAAATACAACCTGTCACAAATGTCATAATCAGTTGACACCGTCTCAGGATTGCAGTTAATTACAATTACTTCCTTCACTCCGTTCTCTTTGAGTCCCCAGACCATGTTTACAGTGCCCCAGTCAAATTCGACACTGCTTCCTATACGATACGGGCCTGCGCCCAAGACTGCAATTTTTTCTTGATTTTTGTCAACTTCAAAATCATTTGTGGCCCCGCCATATGTCAAATACAGATAGTTTGTTTTTGCAGGCCACTCAGCTGCAAGTGTATCTATCTGTTTTACTACTGGAATAATTCCCAGGTCTTTTCTCATTTTACGGATATCAAGATCATCTTTTCCAACTAGTCGCCCAATTTGTTTGTCTGAAAAACCAAACTGCTTTGCTTCACGTAAAAGATTTGGCTCTAGTTTTGATTCCTTTAGTTTCTTTTCTGTTTGAATAATGTTTTGTATTTTTTCAATAAACCATGGGTCTATGGCTGAGAGTTTGTATATTCGCTCAACTGAGATTCCTTGTCGCAATGCTTCTGCAACATGGTATAATATGTAGTCGTCTGGATTTTGTAATTTATTTTCCAATTCTTCAACATCGTATGCTTTATCAGATAAGCGGTTTGCAACAAGTCCGTCGTTTCCAATTTCAAGCATCCTAATTGATTTTTGTAGTGACTCTTCAAAACACCTGCCAATTGCCATTACTTCCCCAACAGACTTCATTGTAGGTCCAAGATTTCGATTTGCAAGCTCAAACTTGCTAAAATCCCAGCGCGGATGTTTACATACGATATAGTCAAGTGATGGTTCAAAACACGCTGTTGTAGTTTTTGTTATGCGATTGACTAGTTCTGGAAGCGAATAACCCATTACGATTTTTGCTGCCATGTATGCGATTGGATAGCCTGTTGCTTTGCTTGCAAGAGCTGAAGAGCGTGAGAGTCTCGGATTCATCTCAATTGCCACATAATTATCAGATTTTGGATCTAGTGCAAACTGTATGTTACATTCGCCAACTATGCCAACATGTTTTGCAGCACGCAGTGCAGCAGACCTTAGCAATTGATATTCATAGTTGTCAAGTGTTTGCGAAGGTGCAACAACGATGTTGTCGCCAGTGTGCACCCTCATTGAAAGTACGTTTTCCATGTTGCATACAATGACATTGTTTCCAGAATTATCTGCCATCACTTCATATTCAATTTGTTTCCAATGACCTACATATTCTTCAATTAACACCTGACCGACCAAACTTGCGTTAAGACCTCGACTTACAATTTCATGTAATTCAATTTCGTTGTGAGCAACTCCTCCACCTTTTCCACCTAACGTATATGCAACTCGTATGATTACAGGATATCCAAGATCTGCAGCTATCTTTTTTGCTTCTTCAAAGTTGTAAACAGTTTTACTTTTCAGTACAGGAATACCACATTCTACCATCGCATCTTTGAAAAGCTGTCTATCTTCGGTTGCCTGGATTCCTTTGATCTGGGTTCCAAGAACTTTGACTCCGTACTTTTTTAGTACACCAAATTCATCTAGTTTTACTCCGCAGTTAAGTGCAGTCTGTCCACCAAATCCCAGCATTAGACCATCTGGCCTTTCTGCTTCTATGATAGATTCCACATACTCTGGGTTTACAGGAATGGAATACACCTTGTCAACAAATCTAGTATCAGTCTGTATTGTTGCAATGTTTGGGTTGACAAGTATGCTCTTTATCCCATCTTCCCTTATGGCCTTGAGGCATTGGCTACCGGAGTAGTCGAATTTGCGGTCATTTTAGTGACTTTCGCCTGCTTCTCCGATTTTAATTGCCCCACTGCCAAGAACTAGAATTTTTTTTAGCGACTCATCTTTTGGCATTTTCCTCCCCCATTAGGCGTTTTAGCTCTTCAAATACAAACATGCAATCAAAAGGTCCTGGTGATGCTTCGGGATGAAACTGTACAGCTATGCATTTTTTTTCTTTGTGTTTTATTCCTTCTATTGTTTTATCATCAGCATTAGTAAACCATAATTTGAAATCTGTTTTTTTGAGTGAATCAGGATCTATCCCATAGCCATGATTTTGACTTGTCACATAAACTTGGTTGTTATCCAAATCAAGACATGATTTGTTTTGTCCACGATGACCATACTTTAATTTGAAAGTGTCTGCACCTCCAGCAATTCCCAATATTTGCGCACCAAGACATATTCCTAAAGTTGGAATATTTTTATCAATGAGAGATTTGGCAGTTTTCATTGTTTCAACACATTTTTGTGGGTCACCAGGTCCATTTGATAGAACAACCCCTTTAGGATTATAAGAAAGAATTTTTTCAATTGAATAATTCCACGGTACTTTGATGACTCTGTATCCAAGCTTTCTTACACTTCGCAATATTGCGTTTTTTACTCCAGTATCAATTATTACCACCGTATCTTTTTCTTTTCCATAAATTTGTGGCTCTTTTGTTGATACAACATCCATAAACTCTTCTGAATTGTAATTTTTTGCAGCTGCAAGTTTTTTCTTTAGTTCATTTTCATCAATTTCAGTTTCAGAAACAGCAAGTGCTGCCATCATAACCCCACTTGTACGCAATTTCCTAGTCAATGCCCTAGTATCAATTCCTGAAATTCCTGGAATTTTTTCATCATATAGCCATTCATCAAGTGTCATTGAAAGATTCCAGTGACTTGCAGTAAGGGACAGTTCATGGACGACTAGGCCCCGTACTTGAATTTTGTCTGATTCAAAGTATTTTTTTATTCCGTCTTCGTCTTTGGCTGATTGGTCAGGAATTCCATAATTACCAACTAGAGGATAAGTAAGTGTGAGAATTTGACCGCTGTATGAAGGGTCTGTAAGCGCCTCGGTGTAGCCAGCCATGCCTGTATTGAAGACTGCCTCGCCAAAAGTCGTAGAAGAATAACCAAAACCCATCCCGTTAAAAACGGTACCATCTTCTAAGATGAGTTTACCAAACTTGTTTACATGTTTGGCTTTTTTTGTTGGAATTTGAAACCCTCGTGATGTGAATTATTTTGGAGATTTAAGTTTTGTGTTAAAGACTTTTCCCTGAGGGCGAGGGTTTGAGATTTAATTTTAGAAAAATTATCTATAGTGCTCGGAACTGCTCGCTCCACTTGTAGTATGCACGAATCATTTCCATACTTACACTTGGTTTTCTTCTTGTTAGGATTTCTTTGAAATCAACCAACGTAAGCTCACGTGGTTGCATTCTTGGTTCTCCTACGACTGGCTCTGGAGAATAATCAGCTTGATGGAACAAGTCATTTACTACCATCAACTGAGCAGACTGGCAAATGTCTTTAATGTCACTTGCGCTATATCCGTCTGCAAGCTTTGCAAGTTCAGTTGATTTTACTTTTTCTTCTTTCTTGAGCGGTGAAGTATAAAGATCAAAGAGTTTTACTCTTGCTTCAAGGCTTGGTAGTGTTACATAGACTCTTTTTGTGAACCGTCTAAGAAATGGCCAGTCAAGACTCCATGGTTTGTTTGTTGCCCCAATTACGTATAATTTCAGGTCTTTTCCTTTACCGTTGATTCCATCCATTTCTGTTAGGAATTGGTTTTTGACTCGAACTTCTCCTCCTACCTCACTGTTTCTACTTCCCAATAATGAATCCACTTCGTCTATAAACAATATCACTGGCAGTCCTTCTTTTTCTGCATAACCACGAGCCATGGTAAATAACTTTGAAACATTTTTTTCTGCTTCACCAAGCCATTTACTCATCATTGATGCGGCATCTACATTTATGAAATAACCATCAACCTCACTTGCAGTTGCAGCCGCAAGAATCGTTTTTCCGCATCCTGGAGGACCGTAAAGAAGAATGCCCCTTGGCCATCCTAATGGAAAAAGATCAGGTCTTTTAGCTGGATAAACAATAGATTCGCGAAGCGCATCTTTTGCATCTTCTAGTCCCACAACTTCGGCCCAACTCACGTTAGGCTTTTCTTTCATCACTAGATCATCAAATTCATTTTTTGCAAGAGATTGTTTTTGTTGTTCAGGTGTAGCTTTTGGATCAACTGCAGGTTCAAGTTCCACATTAGTCATTTGTAATGCCTTTATCCTGTTCTGATATGCACCAAGACGTTCAGTGTAAACTCGGTTTAACTTGTTATCCGGATATAGCTGGATGAGCTTCGTAAGGGATTCTATTGCCCTCTGGTAATTGGATATTGCCATACCGCGTGCTCCCTGAGAGTCAAGCTTGATTGCCTCTGCTGCAAATCTACTGGCACTATTTTCTAATTCTTGCGGGGCTAGACTCATATATTATTAATACCTAAATCTCAACTGCGGTATTTGTTAGGTAATCATGTGTGTAAATTGGTCTAGTAGTCTTTGTTAAATTAATTGGACTTGAAACTGGTGCTATTTTGGTCTCCTCAATTTTGGCCTGGGTAACTGCTTGTGGCATGATATAATTACGATAATCATCAAGACGCGTCTGGACAAATATATCCAAAGAGAGGTGTTGTGTAACTTCCTCGTGAAGTGTCTGTATCTGATTAAATGCCATTTCTGCAGATATGAGAAGGTCTGTAAGATCATCACGCATCGCATTTACAGAATTTGTCGCATGCAGTATTATTCCAATAAAGTCCTCCAAAAACGCCTTTATTTCTTTTTTATCCTGATATTTTGAAAGCAAGTACTCTGCCGCCATCATTACCTGCCGGAGGTCTTTTAGCTCTTCAACTGAGAGAGTTTCAATGAATTTATCATCTTTATCAGGGGATTTTTTGGCGATTTTTTCCTCGATTTTAGACGAGATGTTTCTGATTTTGTCAATAGATACAGAGATATCCTCTGAGGGTGCATTTTTTGAAAAATTAAGCATAAGCAGCCCTTGCTTACAACAAATCTACTTGAGGAAACTGCTTGTAAATTTTAGAGTCGGCAATCAACTTCGCTTCATCTAAGAGTCTTGAAGACTCTTTATTTGCCAACCCAAAGTCTAGATTAGCACTTGTGAGTTGTCCCGTATCTATTATCAATCCACCCAGTACCAAAGACAACTCACCAAATTGAGAATCTACTTCAGGAAAAACACCAAGCATCTGTGAACGGGTTGTTCTCACTATCGATATTGTAGGTGCTAAAACTAGGATGATATTTCCAAGCCCAAAAACAGAGTCGATGCACCTTCTCACTTGTCTAAGAGATTCTACAGCACAAAAAATTTCAGATTCAAAATGTAGTTGTGTTTCAAATTCCGTCAAAGTATGCTTGTTTTCTTTAGTTTTTTTATAAAGTTTCAAGTTATTTTTGTTAAGATCAAACTTTTTTTGATTAAGTGTGTCCAATATCCTATCAATTAATTCTGTTGCATAGTCAAGTCTTGGCTTTAAAGTACTTGCCCGCGTTATCTGATTTTTTGTCTCGTCACTTATTACCCATTTAGATGCCGTTACCATTTATACCAAACAATGACTATACTTTTTCTATATCAGATACTTGTTACATGGAATGATGTCACTACAGTAACACTCTCTCTGGATACAGCTCAGTATTTTTTCCAATCTTTGTTCAATGAATTTAGCTATTGACTTTACCTTGTAACTAACAAATTGGTGGCAATGGTAAAAGGACAGGACTTAGCAGTTAGCCTAGAAGAATTTGGCCTAAGCAAGTATGAAGCTCAAGCGTATGTAACTTTAATCACAAAGGGAACGATTTCTGCGGCAGAGCTTGCATATTATTCTAATTTACCAAGAACAAAGGTGTATCCTACATTATTAAAATTAGAAAAGAAAAAAATTGCAATAATATCAAAAACAAAACCAATAATGTGCACTGGAATAGCTCCTGAAGATGCCTTTGATGAATTAGTACAAGAGCACATAAACAAAGTAAACGGCATGAACAATCTTGTAACCAAACTAAAAGAGGTAAGTGAAGACAGCAAAAAAGCAAGAGGCTCAGAAGAAAAAAGATATTTCCATCTTACTCCAAACTATGTCTTCAACCAACTTGAAACCATGATTG
>DASSAF010000142.1:0-1949 GCA_035685565.1 Nitrosopumilaceae archaeon
AATTTGTATGCTACCAACTTTGCAAATTAATCAAGCAGACATCGCTCACAGTCAAATGTTGCATTAGAATCATTTATTATTCTAGAATCAATGGTGTTTTGTTCAACTTAGGTGAACCATTGTTGTGAGATTTTTTCACAACATAATAGTTTCAAAGTATGACTTGTGATTGTAAGGTGGTGTTTTTATTTTCTAAGAACTCGGCACTATCTCGAACTTGCCAAGATCAACCCAGATTTTTGGAGTATGTGTAGGATAAGTGATAGCGTTGTCAATTATGGATGCGTTTGGTACTTTCACTTGAATATTAACAGCATCTCCGTCTTTCCAAGGTAAATTATCTGGCAGAGGTAGTCTTTGATAGCCTGGATGTAGAACATCTAACACTGGTAATGAAATTGACATTCCATCTTTTTTTACACAAGAGTTTCCATCACATATGTTGTAACCTACAAGAAATGTCTTTGATTTCGAATTGATCTTAAGATAATGCTCATGCAAAGTACAATATTCGGTGGGACATCCCATAGACATGGGACTATGAATCACCAGTGCACTAATTCCAAAATTATTTTCTTTTGTAACAGGAGTAGGATCATAACTTGTAAAATACCATATCACAGATGCTGCAACTATACATGCAATTACAATTATTGAAATTTGTAGAGTTTTCATGTGCAAGAGATCGTACTTTCATAATTTAAAAAACTGGCGTAAATTTCCTACACGTGATTTTTAATCAGAGAAAGAGAAGAAAAGGTGATATCTAGCATACACATGCTTACTATATGCTAGAATTTCCAATTGACGAGCTTTTCAGACGGCTGGCAAAGTTTGATGCAATTCGTGAAGATAAAGATATGGTAATAGGTTTTGGTGTTGGGTTTTTCTACTGGCACAATGACGATATATTTTTTGTAACATATCGCGATCATGTCATAATAGAAAAGAAGGCATTTCTTCCAGATTCAATTACACTATATCCCAGCACCGAGATAAAAAATTCCAGTAGAAAAGCAATCACAGTACCACTTTATGATGAGAACGAAAAACCCATTTGGAGAGTTCTTCCAACAAATTCAGAGCAGATCTTCGTATCAATCCCGATACCAAAAGCAACAACAGAGTTTGATTTCACGCGTTATTTTTTTTGCGGATATCCTTCTACCGTCTGTTGTATATCTTCCATTAGATGACATTACTCTGAATATCCCAGTGCCAATAGGTGTTTCATTAGCAGATTACTTTTTTCACTCTAATGTTAGAAATGAAAAAACACTGCAAGATATGATAGAAAAACAAGACGGTTTTAGAATCAATAGAAAAGGATTTGCTAAAGACATGCTAGAAATGATTTTAGTTCTTTTAGAGCAAAATCTGGCTAAATTAAAAAATGCCGAAAATAAAAAGAACAATCATTCAAAGAAAGCAGATGAAGAAGTTTCACTTTATTTATCAGTTCATAATAATTTGATACAGGAATTGGAAAAGATAATGATTCAGTTTGGAGATGTTTTGGAGCCATCTATATTTATCAGGATACAGAACATCTTCATGATCCTCAAAGATTGGAACATAGAAGATTACTTGGCAGCTAGACATCTGATTCTTAAAACATTAACACTATTGGGACAAAATATTCTTTTTACACAATAACAAAGAAAAAAATTATTGAAAGATGTAGAGTTTTCACATTAATTTTCAGTTTACAGTGTTTTTAGAGATTGCTTACAAATTATATTGGTTCGGTTCCTATAGGACCCAGATACTATTTCAGTTTAGAGTACGTGTTAGGAAGATAGATTTTGTAAGAGTTCTTGTTTAATTCTGATAAATTCTTCTTCTGTGATCATTCCTTGCACTTTCAAATTTGTTAATTTTGCAAGTTCATCAGCATAAGACAATGTAGAATCCACTGTTGTTTTGTCTTTTTTACTAAATCGAAGTAC
>DASSAF010000143.1:0-1574 GCA_035685565.1 Nitrosopumilaceae archaeon
TTTCAAAAAAACAAAAAGATTCTGATTATTGGATTAGGCCAGATTGGGTATAGTAACGCGGAATACATGGCCTCAATTGGTTTAGAGGCAGATGGATATGATATAAGTGAAAAGGCAATACAGCGTGCACTTGATAACAAGGTAATTCGTGACAGGGCATCCAGTTTTAGTAACTATGACTATTATGTCATATGTATCTCCACCCACAGGCCAGAAGACATGTTTGTGCCATATTTGGATGGGCTATATGATATAGCAAGAAAAATTTCCCATGAGGGAAAGACTGGCGCTCTTGTTGGAATAGACAGTACCATAACACGCGGCACCTCTGAAGAGATCAAGAAAATACTTGGTCATAGGTTACATGTGGTTCATGTTCCCCATAGATTCTATATTAACGAACAAAAAGATCACGGCGTAAGGCAGACTAGAGTACTTGGGGGTTGCGAACCATGTTGTGTAAAAGAAGCACGACATTTTTATGGAAATATTCTAAAAATTCCGCTTCACATAGTAAGTTCAGTAGATGTTGCAGAGCTAACAAAGGTTGTAGAAAACTCGTACAGGTTTATGGAAATTGCTTTTGCTGAGGAATTAAAAATGGTGTGCGACAATTCTTCAATTTATTTTAACGAATTAAGAAACGCAATCAATACAAAATGGAATGTAAAAATCCTTGAACCAAAAGAGGGCATAGGTGGTCATTGCCTTCCAAAGGACAGCCAAATGTTTCTTGATTTCTCAAAAAACGTCTTGGTAACTAGTCTGATTGGTGCTGCAAAAATGGTCGACAAGCAGTATAGGTTTCATCTAGCTAAACGAGCTGCACGGGAAATGCCATTGGCAAGATAGAGTGAAAGAAAATGAAAATAGTATATGTAGGTTCAATTGCTACTGGCATAGTAATATTATTGGGCATTGCGATGATTCTGCCCGAATTCATACGTCCTGATCCAACCCAACCCATACTGCTATCTTTTAGCATAACCAACGAACAAAACCTTCCTAATTGGTGCCATGATTTATCTTCGGTATTAACAAAATATGATGTCAAGGCTGCCGTATTTATTACTGGCAAGATTGCCGAGCGACATCCAGACTGTGTTACTACTTTCCCAAAATACGTAGACATTGGCAGCCAGGGATACGACTATGTTTCCCTCCCTTCAATTTTAGATTACAGAACACAGCTTAAGGAAGTAGAAAGTGGAAAAGCTGCTGTAGACAAGGCTGGAAATTTAGATTCTAAATTATTTAGAGCGCCTTTTGGAGCAACAGATGTCAACATTTACTCCTTGTTGAGTAGCTCCAACATTTTGGCAGATTTCTCATATAATGAACAGTACAACAAATATTATGATGGAAAATTTCTCAAGTTTGATTTAGTTTCATACAATGGAACAAAATATTATTCGAGTTTCTTTAGGAATATACCTCTTGATGAACCTGTTCTAGTAAGTTTCGATAATTCCGACCCAGTCAACAAAATTGATGATTTTATTTCAGAGTTTAAATCAAAAAGCTACCATTTTGTAAGCGCCACTGAACTGACTTCACTTGATCTTACCGTACAT
>DASSAF010000144.1:0-1802 GCA_035685565.1 Nitrosopumilaceae archaeon
AAGATAACGGAAATATAATTTCTGATTCTTATATTCTATCAATAGTTGATGCGTCAAAAGACATCCCATTTAAAATAAAAATACCGCAGATAGAAAGTAAAAATGCTATTTTAGAAAAACCAGATGTGAACTTTGTACTTACAAAACATAATTCCACAAACATACAAGTGATTTATGATACCGCTTTAATCAAGCATGCAGATGGTCACACATCTGGTTTTATCATAAATAATGATACAGTTTCTGCAAACGGAGTCAAAGTGTACGCTGTGATTTATGGTAAGAATGGAAAATTCCTTGATACCGGTAAAAGTGTTGAAACCATTACCGAAATGAAACCTGGTGAAAAAAGAGAATTTACCATGTATCCTGATTCCTTGCTTGCATCAAAGGTAAGTTTCTATAGTTGTTTTGCATTAGGTGAGGACCCAACACTTATTCTTTCTGTTAGTAAAGGCGGGAATAGAGTTGATTTCACTTATTTGACTGCAGCATATTTAGATAATGCAAAGTTTGATGATTCACAAAATTCACTTTCAATTACTGCAAGAAACCCCTGGCCTCAAACATCATATGTAAATTTCATGATTCCCATACAGAACGACAACCAAAAATTTTCTGTTTATTTAGATGGCAAACCAGCTGATGCACTACAAAGCAAGGATCCAGAGGGATATTGGCATTTAGCATTCAATTTAGCTCCACAATCAACTAGTTCAGTCTTAATTTCAGGGTTTGGAGAACAAGAACAGTCACTCTTATCAGCTGGTAATTTTAGAAATTATTTATTGGTTATAATTCCGACAGTAGCTATAATTGTTAGCGTCATTATTTGGAAAAAGAGAACAAATTAGAAAGTTTTCTAATATCTAAGGTATTGTTGGCAGGTTTTTCTCCACAAGAACTTGGTTGAGTAATGTCAAATCATATATGTTGGACAGATCTGGTTTTTTATCTCCAAGAAAACCTAACTCAAATGCATTATTAGCAGATTTGTAAAGAGATTCTTTGATAGGATCATATGTTATTTCAAGTCGTGAAAATGCATCTTGGAGTTCATCAATAGGAATTTCTTTACCTGTGAGTTTTTCTAATTGTGCATTGAATATTTGGAAAGCTTGTTCTTTATTGTTATTTATCCAAGTAGTTTCATCAACATGTGCTTCCAATAGTTTCTTTATAACATCTGGATGGTTTTTCAAGTAATCAGTTCTAACCACTATTTGTGATGTTACAAATTTTCCATTTGGCCACAAATCTCTTTCATCGACTAAAATTTTTCCATTTGCTTCTTTGACGAGTTTTTCTCCCCATGGTTCTGGTACCCACGCTCCATCAATACTCTTCTTTAAAAAGAGCGTCACGATGTCAGGATTATTTGCAGGAATTACCGTTACATTACCACCATTTTCTGTAGTTTTGTATCCATTTTTTAGCAAATAGCTTCGTAGTGCCACATCCTGTGTGTTTCCAATTTGCGGAGATGCAAACTTTTTACCAGCAAAATCGGCAGCTGAATTTATTCCTGCATCATTTCTAACCACGAAAACTGCACCTCCGCTTGCTGCACCGGAAATTATTCGTAAATCATTTCCATCAGATTTTATGTATCCATTGATTGCAGGATTTGATCCAACATATGTGACATCAATCCTATCTGCAAACAATGCTTCGATTGCAGATGGGCCTGCATTGAAGATCTGTGTTTCTACTTTAATATCTCCAAGTTCTTTTTGAAAATCCCCATTTCCAAGACCTATTACTGCTTGTGCATGATTTATGTTTGGGTAATATCCTATTCG
>DASSAF010000145.1:0-3834 GCA_035685565.1 Nitrosopumilaceae archaeon
ACGATATAGTGAATTGTGTTGCTTCCTACGCCGCCAGTTTGTATGAACACTATATCTTGATTATTGTAATTAATATGATATAACAATGGAATTGCGCCTAAGATTGACTGTGAAGAATATAAAATCACTTTTGGAAGATCATCATAAGTTTTGTACTTGAGATATGTAGTATTGGAATCAACTTGTGACATGTTTTGTTTGTTTTATTGTAACATATTAATCCTGAGTAGATCAGCAAATTATTCTTAGTACGAATGAAGTTGATCATTAGGTTATCACAAAAAAAGTATATGTTTTACATTGTAATTGACCAATACAAATTGCGTCTACGATGTTATTGTTCCTGATGAATCACATATGAAATCAATTGCCTTAGCATGATTCGGTGTCAATTCAAGATTCAGCACAAGATTGAATAACTTTGATAAGTTCGTTTAGCTGAACCGGTTTTTTTAAACATGCATACACACCTCTAGTTTCCAACTCTTTCATCTTGGCATCAGTAATAGCGTATGCCGTCAACACAATAATTTTCTGTTCTTTTAACTTTCCCTTTTCTTCAAGAGTTTCTATGATGTCATACCCACTAAATTCTGGCATAGCTAAATCCAGTAATGCAACATCATAATTCTTGGCCAAAATTTGGTTCAATCCATCCCTTCCATTATTAACAGCCAGGCAATCATATCCCTTTAGTCTCATGTATTGAACAATCATATTTGATATGTCAACATTGTCTTCAATTAACAAAAGTCGCATGTAGCTAACTCACAGTGTAGTAATAGAAAAGATTATCTTAGTTATTACATTGCTGTAAAAACAATTTCCTGTACCACTCAATTCTTCCATAATACTTCTACTGGAATGCTAAAATAAAAAATCGTGCTTTTTCCAGGCTCACTTTCAAACCATATTTTACCTCCTAAACCTTCGATTATTCCTTTACAGATTACCAGTCCAAGGCCTGTTCCTGAATGCTTTCTTCTATGTGAAGCATCAACTTGATAGAATTTTTTAAACATAGTAGATTGTGCGTCCTTTGGAATGCCAATACCATTATCCTTTATGTAAAAAACAATTTTACTATCTTCACTCCTTGCACCAATCTCGATCATTCCATCATTTTTGGGTGTAAAGTCTTTTGCGTTCTGAATTAGATTATCTATTACTTGTCGAACTCTATTTTTATCACTCCATATGCTTAAATTTTCTTGTGTTGAATTTACAAACTTGATTTGTTTTTCTTTCATAACTTGGGAATAATCAGTGTGTACTTCATTCATCAATTTTGTCACCTCAAATTTCTGTTTGTCAAAGTTCATTTGACCAACTTCTAGTCTCTGTGCTAGCATTACATCCCCAATTAGTTGCTCCAATCTAAGAGCATTTTGATGGATTTTATCAATTGATTCTAATTGAGTTTGATTAAGATCACCAAGTAATGCGGGCTCTTTCAGCATTTCACAGTGACCCATTATTGGAGCTAGTGGTGTTTTTAATTCATGCGTCATCATAGAAGCAAATTCATCTTTTAATTTCTCCATATTTTTAGACTCAGTAAATTGTAACTTCATTTTTGTATCATTTTCTAGTTTATTTCTGGCTTCATAAAGTTCTGAAATGTCTTTGATAATAGCGGTACAACCAATCACATTGCCTTTTTCATCATAAACATTGTTTACACTAAAAAGTGTAGGAAAAGTGGCTCCATCTTTGGTCCTGAGCCAAATTTCACTGTTTTTAGAAATCCCCGTCATCTTCCATGTTTCGAATGAATGAGTCATAGTTTGAACATCCCTAGGAGCAGTGTATTTGTTATAATGTGTCCCAATAACTTCCTCCACTGTGTATCCCAAGCGTTCTGCGTATGACTTGTTACAGTCCGCGATAATTCCGTCTAAACTAACTGTACGATACAGACCGGGTGTTCTATCATAGAAGTTTTTGTATTTTGCGATTGCCGCAGATTGAAGTTCTTCACTCTTCCTAAGTGAATTTACCATAGCCTTGAAGGAAAAAGCGAGGTCACGAATTTCGTCAGTTCCTTTTGGATATATTTTAACATCCAGATCTCCTTTTACAATTTTATCAGCGGCGTCTCGCAGTTTTCTTATTGGATTTGTAATAAAACGGATTACAAAAAAAATCAAACTACATGTCATGACTATAAAGATGAAAATGTCAAAGTAGATTATTTGTGGATTATTCTTGATCAATTTTACCGTTTCTTCCGTAAGTGTATTCACTTTATTTAATTGAACCAATAAAACATAACCGATAGCTACCACAATGTAAGCAAACGATGTTAATACAATGACAATTTGTAGACCGATCCTCATTTCATATCACCAAAATAACTATCTATTAGATGGTTCATCTGATCTATGTACCACTTTGTTCATATTTGAAAGAAGGTTTTTTTCCTAAATAGAAGTAAGATGTATTAATAAATACAGACTCGCCTAGAGATCACTTGATGACAAACATCTTTAGCAAATCTTCTAATCATTTTTTAAATTTTATTGTACAACTATATTTAATGATTCTATAGTTTTCATAAGAGCATCTAGTTTGAAAGGTTTTTGTACCACCTTACAAATTCCATGACTAGTCCCCTCTATTGTGATATCGCCAAGTGGCATTGCCGTCAACACGATTATTTTTTGCATTTCGATTTTTCCATCTTGAATGAGTGAATCAAGAAAATCCTTCCCCGTGAACTCCGGCATAGCCAGGTCCAACAGTATGGCATCAAACTTACGATTAAGACACAGCCACAATCCCTCTTTTCCACTGTTTGTGACTATACAATCATGTCCTCTCAGTTTGAAATACTGTGAAAGTAATTCAGTGATACTATTGTTATCATCAACTACAAGTATTTTCATCTACAAATAGGCAGGTTTTTGTAATATATACACAATAGTATGTAATACTTTCCGAGATACAGTAGTCTGGGAAAAAATACGAATAAATTTGTATGTTGATTTATTAATGCACCTAATAAAATAACATGCATTTCACGAATTCATTAAATTAACCCCTAACCCAAAAATTTGTTAGGTATTATCATAATTACCTGTTATTCTATATGAGAACTAATGATTAGAGGATGTTGACAAAAACAAAAAACCTGAAAATTACACCCATGCCAATTCACGAAACTTATTTAACCAAATTAATCTCTAAAAAAATAACAAAATTAAACGAGGAACAATCAATTGCCAATAAAAAAGTGGCAAAAACAAGACGACAGCGAGGATACAACTGGGAAGATACTTTGGTCAAACGATTTAATGCAGTAGAGGGGTGGAAGGCATTTAGATTAGGCTCTCCAAGTGTAGCTTTACCGGACATATTGGCAGTGAGTACAAACGCAAATACCATTTTTACTATAGAAGCAAAATCTGGAACTGGGACAACACTTCCTGTTCCTTATGACCAAATAACACGGTGTTTAAAATGGATTAATACGTTTGAGCTCTATAAAACAAGAAAAATGATTCTTGCATTCAAATTTCTTTCCAAAAAAAGAATAGGCACTGGAATATACGAGCACAGACAGCTTAGAGAGTTTTACAAAGTATGGGATGAATCAAATCCAATAACTGATTGTGTTTGTACATATGAAGGAAAAACATATGCTCTTATCAACGGAAAAAGGCAGAAGCTTGAACTTGAAAACTATCAAATGCCATTTAAATCAAAACATTTGATATTATAAAATATCGAATACTTCTTTAATGACTATTTGCCTCATTTTACATATGAGCTTTGAGAACTTTGTTGATGAAAGGAGTCTAATAAGCCATGACGCATTTGGTAATAAGGAAA
>DASSAF010000146.1:0-6493 GCA_035685565.1 Nitrosopumilaceae archaeon
CATATCAGGGCGAAGGCACTCCTGGCAGAAAATTGTTAGAGACTGGCAAGGCTAGCATTAGAGGAAACGATGTAAAAGCAGAAGCAGAAGTAAGACAATTCGAGTTTTCGGGTCATGTTGATAAAACTGGTCTTTTTGAAATGATGAAGCGAATCAAAGGAAATCCAAAAGTTTTGACGGTTCATGGAGATAGTGATTCATGTACTAAATTCGCGGAAGAGATTCATGAGAAGTTTGGGTTTGATGCCATAGCGCCAAAATTGGGCGACGAAATTACTGTTTGAGATGCAAGAATTTACAAGAATAAACATAGATAGCACTATCAATAGTGGTCAAGTTTTTCTCTGGGACAAAATTGACGGAATATGGCATGGGGTAAATGGTACAGAGATTTTAAGAGTAGAACAAAATCCTTTTGATATAACTTCATCACAAAAAAAGGTCAGTGATTTTTTCAGGCAAGATGATAATATGAAAAAAATTCTAAATGAGATAAGCAAAGACAGTCTTGTAAGATCTGCCGTAAAACACTTTCCATGTCTAAGGTTGCTCAGGCAAGATCCATTTCAATGTTATATCTCTTTTATTTGCTCATCAAATTCATCCATACAAAACATCAAACAAATGTTAAAACGACTTTGCCAAAAATTTGGTAAGAAAACAGATTTTTATGGTCATGAATTTTTTACTTTTCCTGATGTTGATAAGCTTGCAAAAGCTAATCTGAAAGATTTGCTTTCATGTGGTCTTGGATTTAGAGCAAAATACGTAAAGAATGCGGCAGTGACCGTTAATTCTGGCGCAATCGAGTTTAATTTTTTAAAAAAAACAGACTATAATTCAGCAAAACAAGAGCTAAAGGAGATTTACGGGATTGGAAACAAAGTTGCAGATTGTATACTCTTATTCGCACTTGAAAAATTAGAGGCATTTCCAATAGACAGATGGACACAAAGAATTCTCCAGAAATATTATTCAAAGAAATTTTCTGGTTTGATGGAAAAATCCCTTACGGAAAAAAATTATGAAGCCATTCACGAAAAAATTATAGAGTACTTTGGTCCATATGCTGGATATTCGCAACAGTTTCTTTTTAAAATGGAAAGAGACCTAAACAAAAAAAGTTGGTTGTGAAAAACCCTTAATATGGTAGCCCAGTGCCCAATCCTTGGGCCCGTAGCTCAGCTTGGACAGAGCACCGGACTTCTAATCCGGTGGTCAAGGGATCGAAGCCCTTCGGGCCCGCTTCATTTTTAATTTAAAAATATAATATAATTTTCAAATCCATTTGTTTTTCTCACAAGTTATTTATCTTCATTATTTTACGCATATACTATGAAAGATGTAGAAATAAGAATGGAAAATTTGAACATAAAGCCTCATACTGTGATCAGAGGTAAGGTTCAGGTGAATTATTCTGGGCGATACGATGGTGTTGTTGTGAACACACAGATATTAAATTCAAATCAACTCATAGTTTACAAATCATATAATGGTAAGGTCATCTCCCAAAACCTATCACGCTTATTCATTAACAAAAATGACATGCCGCAGAACATGGTAGAATTTACAGCTGAAATAGAATTTGAACCAAGTCAAACTCATGATGTAAAGTTTCGTGTATCCATAATACAGGAACATAAAGAGATTGAAAGTGATATTATATTTGCTAAGTTAACGCCCTAAAGACACATATCGATAATTCAAATTGTTTTGAAGTGCAATTGAGTATTAAGAAGTAGTAGCACCATGTACAATGTTAACAGTTGCCTGCATCCATGGGTGTGGATCACAGTGATATTTTACAGTAGCCTCTTGAGTAAATAAGAACTGGTATGTTTCACCAGGTTTTATTATTCCAGGAGAACCAAATTTACCGCTATATTTGTCTACAAAAGTGACATCGGTATCAAGCGTTACAGTATGACCAATCTCTCCAGTATTTTTCCAAATGACTAAATTATTAATTCCAAGTTGAACATCTACTTTCTTTGGTACAAAATTCTGTTCTTGGTCTTTATTTTCAGCACCAGGAACAATGACTATGGTGGTTGTTTCGCCTGGCTTTTTTACCTTTTCAGGAATTATTGGTTTTGCATTTAATTCTGGAACAAAATATAATTGATAATACGAAACTCCAACAGCAGCCCCAATTATCACTGCTATCAATCCTATTCCATAAGCATGACTTGAACTTGGAAGGCTCAACTGATAATAATTTTTTTGTTTGTCATATAAAGTTATTCGATCGTATAAATTAGAAAATGATTTATGGCTTTTTAAGATCAGATGTTCCAACCGTTGGTTCTCTAATATTTTCAAGATTTGCAGTTTTTATTTCAGGAGCCGGTACAGCGTTAGGAGTTGTTATTGATGGTGAATTTTCTTTTCCAGTAAGTGTTGCAACAGAATCTGGTGAGGTACCTATTGGTTTTGGAATTTCAGCAGCTGCCTGTGGGGGCGGAGTTGGAATTTTCTTCGCTTCACTTAGTCCATGTCTGTAAAGATGGAACATGCCAGCAAATACCATTAAAATCAATCCGACTAGAAAGAGTGAGAAGTTTTTCATTCCAGATAGTGCTGCGTTGTATGCTGCAATGTTAAGATACACTTGGAATGCTAAAAGTGCAACAATAAGCCAATTGATCCATTTTCCTGACAAGTTTATTTGAGCTACTTTATGTGGTCCTTTTGATGCTGCAAGCTTTGCTTTTCTTTCAGCTTCTTTGGCAAGCTTAATCATCATATATGAGAAACCAAATCCAATTGGAACCAATAATAACATTACTGTGTAAAAGAATACAGGATCTATGACAAGTCTAGCTACAAGCGCCTTTGTTGCATCTGGGGTAATATAAAATCCCCAATAGGTGGTCACCATAACCTGAGCTATTCCAGTTATTCCAAATGCAGTAATTATAGGCCTGTCTTTCCAAGAGAATTTCTTGTACCTATCAATGAATGGAGTTAAAGCGAGAGCTATGATAAACATCGCAGGCCAAGCTACTCCAGTTACAAATTTGTCATACTGAGTTCTAAGAAATGCGTAAATTCCTGTAAGATACCATTCGGGTACAGTAATACCAGGAGGCACAGTGGGTTCAAATTTAGAACCAAGATCAACTGGAAAGACACCACCTGTGATAAATATTGCACCAGAAATTGCCATAACCATTGGAATATCGAAAACCAAAAATCTTGGCATATGAACTGCCATTAACCCAAGCATTACTATCGGTAAAACAAAGACATGTTGAGTATAGAATCGTAGGACAAAGTCTGCAAATCCTGAACCAAACATAGCATCACGTATAGTTGGCCCTGCAATAGGTATGGAGTTTGTGAGTGATGCCGCTATACTTATTGCTAGCTCAGCTCGTTCGCTGAATATTATATCATAACCTGTAAAGGCTTCAAGGATTGTTACTGTACCAAGAATGACTCCAGTAAACCATATGAGTTCGTTTCTTATTTTGTATCTTCCACTAAAATATTGATAATACATGTGTAATACTGCTAAGAGAACCATTGCATTAGATGCATGATAATGAATATTTCTTATCATAAAACCAAATGGAACGGTATTGTTTATTTTTGCAACACTGTCCCACGCTCTATCTAGTATTGGTTCATAATAAAACATCAAAAGCGCTCCAGAAATTCCTAATATTATAAAAGTCACAAATGTAAGCATTCCAAGAAATCCAAATGGACTTACAAATCTTGCTGGAAATGAAAATTTAGTACCAATGAATACTGTTCTTTCAAATCCATCCCAAATCCAGTAGAAGAAATCTACTAGACCGTTTCTACGTTTTAAGGATGCGACCATATCCTACAATTCCATTAGCGTTTATATCCCATTTAGCTGGTTGAATCCATAAATTTCCATCATTGTCTGCCTCAAGGTATAATGTTGCAAGAACATTTGAAGGCGGAGCTTGGAGTGATGCCGGTCCTGCAAAAGCTTTTCCGGTAAGCGGATTGTACATGCTTCCATGACATGGACATTCTCCTCTTTTTCTTCCTTCTTGAGGCCAGTATTTCCAAAGACACCATAAATGTAAACATACCATACTATACACCCGAAAAGCACTAGCATCTTCTACGTCTCCACCAAGCTCTGATGGGAGTCTGATAAATTGCCATTTTTTGAATGCTTCTTGATCAAGAACGGAATCTCCGGATAATGGATAAGTAATTACTTCAGAGGTATTTTTTGGGAAAGTTTTAGCATTTGCTTGGGTACCATCAGGTAGTATGACTTTGGCTTTTGCAGGTGCAACATTTGATGGGTTTGGCATGAATTTTCCCCAAGGAACAAAAGGGGTAAAAGTAAGAGCGGTTCCTGCAGCAGCCAATAACTTTAAAAAATCACGCCTAGACAGAACGTTCCTAGCACTAGAATCCTGCTCAGACATCTAGCTTCGTTTTTGAAAAATTGCATATAAACCTTGTCTAACTTCGCTTTGAAATTTTCAATTTTTTGAAAGTAATTATAATTATAACAGTTGCTGTGGCAATTCCAATTATTATTTCTGTTAACGTATAGTAAATTTCATTAGCCAATTCTTTTCTTTCGGAAGAAAATATTTTACTTATGGAATTATTGTCAACGTTTACTACAATTGTCTGTGATGCTTTGTTTCCTGCCTTGTCTATTGCTAAAACCGTTATGTCATATTTTCCATTTTCTAATGTTCTTGTATCAAATGGTACCGATTTCTTATCCAATATTTTTTGATGTGGTAGAATAACTGTTATTCCTCCATTATCTAAAAGATTTTGTTCGTTTATTTGAAGATCTATTGTAACCATGTTTGATATGGTTGAACCATTTGTTGGAGAATTGAAGATGATTTCAGGCGCAGTGTTATCAATAGTAAATACAGATTCTTTTGATATGGTATGTCCAACTGTATCTGTTACAACTAATCGGATAGTATGTACGCCTTCAATTAGTTTTTGAGGTAAGATTGATAATATAGTTTCATTAAATTTTTGCGGCCCAATTCCATCAAAATAATATTTTATGCTGTCAATATCTTTCCCTATTATTTTTGGTTCAATTTTGAATGTACTGTTAATAAATTCAGGTATACCAAATTGTATTTTTGGACCATTTTCATCAGGTAGAATAGTAGAGAATTTTGCAGTTATTGTTGTTGGCTCAGCTATAGATTGTCCGCCAAACAAAGTTGAGTGCATTAAAATGGAATATGTTCCAGTCTGATTAATTGGTGCATACAATACGGTTGATGTTGCATCATTGTTTTTTATGGGATAAAATCCTCCGCCTTCACTGAAGGGCTGACTAATACCAAGCCAATCACCAGTTGGCCAACCTTGAAATTGTCCTAATATTCCTGCTGGAACATTTGTTTGTACAATTCTTCCTTGAGGATCTACTACAAACACAGATAGGTTTGTGTCCTTGTTTTCCCACGAAATATTTAATGAAACTGCATTTATTGTTCTGTCTTGAACATCAAAATAATATTGTCTCCAATCACCTGCATTATACCTGTTTGACATATCAAATGCACCGCCAATGTATCCATTCCCATATAATACATCACCATTTTGCTCGCCTTCTATAACTGTGGGCAAATCTTTTGGTTGAAGTTTCTTTAGGACACCAAAAGAAACCGGGACATTAACTTCGTGTAAACTGTCTTTGAATGAAAGAAATCCTTGATGAACACCAGGCATGGAATCTAATGGTACAACAAGTACTGCCACTATCTGAACTGAGCTGTGTGGTGCAATCTGTATATCATTATAGTTTATCCATATATCATTCCAGTTTTGTTTTTTGTAATAACTAGCAGTAATGGTATAATCCATAGAAGTAGAATTTTTCTTTGTATCCCCTTGCCAATAAGAAAATCTTGTTGGAACAGGATACACCCCAACTAGTGGAACATGTTTGATTTTTGAATTTGGATCTGAAACTTGTAGTTGCTGGACTGTTCCCCATGATCCTCCTCTGTTTACCATGGAAAGCTCTGTGTAATCAGGTTTACCGTCATTATTTTTGTCGTCCCAATCATATAGGTAAAGAGATGAAATCTTGATATCGTCTCCGTACATCTTAGATGATGCATTCAAAAAATCTGAAAATGGAAAGTTTAGATCAAGGATCATCAATGATGCATCATTTGGAATAGGTTTTGATTTTTTGAAAAAAGAAAACAAATCAAAATTCTCTTTTACATTTTCAAGAGGTACGTAATTTGGTCTATAGACTCCAGGTTTATTCAGTAGAGGATCTTGTAGATTTACAGTAGTACCATCGTATTGTGATTTCTTGAACAATTCAAGAATTTTTGGTGTTATTTTAATTTCAAGTGTTTTATTTGTTGGATTTTCAATAGTAAATGTGGCAGAAGTTCTATCACCAGGAAGTAGTCTACCTCCAAACCATGAAGTTTGGGAAAAAGAATTATTGTTTAATTGAAATCTTTCTAATCCTATTGAAGATGAATTCAAT
>DASSAF010000147.1:0-2117 GCA_035685565.1 Nitrosopumilaceae archaeon
AAGACTAGATGAACAAATAATCAGTCAAGCTTTTATCTGGAATTGACGTATAGATAATGTTGGACGAGCGAATAAACATCAACGTGTCTGCAATTGATTATGATAACACCAGCAAGGCAATAATTTCTACTCTGAGCAATCTGGAGCAGATGGTTCATGGAGAAAATGAGTTTATTGTCACTGATTCTGAATTTGCCTTTGGTTGGCACTTTTACGTGGTTTGTGTCAACAAATCACTAGTAAGAAGGCTCTCAGACCAGTTGGGTCCTGATTTTGAGAGAATCAAGGGAAATGGCCTTGAGAAGAAATTTTTGACTTGGCTTACAGAGAAGGTCATTCAGAAGAACCTGAAGGTAAAGCTAGCCATCAAAGAAGAGATGGAATCAAGCAAGTTTGGAATATTTTAAAAATAAAAAAGGCCCTTGAGGGGAATCGAACCCCTGTCCGGGGATCCACAGTCCCCTATACTGGCCACTGTACTACAAGGGCCACAAAGAACGTTCCTTTCCAGTCCAGTATTAATCTTAACTGATGCAGTTAGAATTTGTCTGTTGTGTAAGTAAAAATCAAAAAACGAAAAGTCAGGGGTTTATTATTCCTCTACCGATAATCTTGCCCTGTTTTAGCATCGACAGTGCTTCTGTGGCCTGATTAAGCTTGAATCGATTTGAAACAAGAGGTTTAATCACACCTCTATTTGCAAGAGAGATTAATTCAATCATATCAGTCATCGAGCCAGTGTATGAGCCAATCAGCTTGTATGCTCTTGTTGGCATTGTAACCAAGTTTAGCTGTAATGCCCCGCCAAACAGTCCTACAAGAACCACTCTAGCTCTTCTTCGGAGTATTTGCATGTCTATTTCTACAGTGTTGGTTGCATTGACAAAATCAATTACAGCATCAGCACCAAGATTACCAGTTAATTCCATTACAGCTTTTACAGCATCTTCTTTCTTTGAATTAATAACAAGATCTGCTCCACTTTGTTTTGCAACTTGTAATTTATCATCATTTACATCCATAGCAATAATCCTTGCACCAGTGACAGCTTTTGCAAGCTGCATTGCCATCAAACCCAATCCACCTGCACCAACGATAACAACATTATCGGATGGTTTTATGGAGGTGTTCTTTACTGCTCCATACGCTGTTAGCGCAGAGCATGACAAGGGTGCGCTAATATCAGTATCCATGTCTCCAATTTTGGCAAGATATTTGTAATTTGGTACTAGTACGTATTCTGCATAACCGCCATCATTGTAAACTCCTAACGACCTAGGTTTATCACATAAATTTTCTTCTCCCACTCTACATGCAGGACACAGGCCTTCTCCTATCCAAGGAAAAACTAGAACTTTGTCATTTTTTGCAAATCCCTCTACGTCTTCACCCATGGTATCTACCACTCCTGCAATCTCGTGTCCAGGAGTCAATGGATATTTTACTCCCCTATCAGTTGTTTTCATAAATTGACCCGCAACGCCCTGATATCCTCCCTCCCAGAGATGAATATCGCTGTGACAAACACCTGCAGATTGAACTTTGATTAAAACTTGAGAGCCTTTTGGTTTAGGAGTTTCAAGTTTTTGAACTTCCAAGGGTTCGTTTATCTTAACTATCCTTGCGGCTTCCATGTCTAGTGGTATTTTGCCTGTAATATAAGATAGTTATGCAAATTGGCTGTTCATGAAATTTTGTTTTATTATAAATTGTCCATTTGTAACATGTTAAAAAATATCCCAATAAAATTTTATAAATTTGATGTAAGAATTTTGATATCTAATCAAACTCGACAATCAGCTGTAGGTTTATTTATGACTGGAAAAATATTTCAAAACATGCTGAAAGGCGTAAAGTGGTATGTTGCAATGGGAATAAGCGCTGCGTTAGTATTTTATGGCATGATTTACTTGCAAAAAATTCTGTGTATCCCAGTATCAAACAATCCGTGCCTATAAAACCAATACACGTGTTAAAAAATTTCAAGCACCATCTGTAGATATAATTAAAACTAAGAAGAAGAAAAACCATGAGCTGCTCTGGCGAGACTGTTGAATCCAATAATGAAATAATACAGATTACGCCAAAGATAACAAGTCAGCTAAAAAAGGCAAAGT
>DASSAF010000148.1:0-7116 GCA_035685565.1 Nitrosopumilaceae archaeon
AAAAGAGAATAAAAGAACACACCAAACTAGCTCAAACACTACAAAATACTCTGACAAAAATTCTAAAGAACATGATTTTAATTCACACAAACAATCTTGGGGGGCAAGGCCAAATGACCGTTCACCAGAGGAAGACTGGAGCAGATACACAAGACAAACGGAAAACGCATATCAAGATTTTTGGAAATACTATGAAAAAACATTTTGGGAGAATTATGAAAAGGTAAGATCAAACGCTTCCAAAGTAGAAGCAGAACCAATTGAACCAGAAAAGGAAATACTGGTTTCAGTAAACGTGGACCCAGGTCGCTGTATAGCGTGTTGCAGCTGTGAAACTATTGCACCGACAGTATTTGCAGTGGACAAAAATGCCAGAGTAAATCCAAAATCACACGTGATAAATGAGAGAGGCGCCAAATGTGAAAAGATACTTGATGCTGCCCAGACTTGCCCTACAAAAGCAATCAGTGTTAAAGATAAGGAAACAGAAAAATCACTATATCCATGGTAATTTCATATCGTACCCAGATTTTGAAATATAATTACGCATAAAGCCTGCTTTTTTACATGAGAATGGTACACCAAATGAAAAACATTGATGATATAATACAAGAGACAAGGACAATTCTAAAAGAGCACCATCTTTGCGATAACTGTCTTGGAAGAATATTTGCCCCAAAGCTTGGTCTGACTTCATACAAAAAACTGGGAAACAAGATCAGAAATATCCTAAAACAAAAAAATCCAAAATCTTGCTATATCTGTAAGAACCTAATGTCAAAACTTGACTTGCAGCTAAACAAGATGCTTGACATGTCAAAAGAATATGAATTTTCATCGTTTTTAATTGGAGCAATACTCCAGCCATCCATACTCGACAGAGATGATCTGATACGTTCCAAATTCAAATTAAAGGGAATACACAGCATAAAAAATGACATTACACGAGAGATGGGAAAAAAATTTGGCAGAAGAACAAAGACAATAGTAAACTATCAAAACCCAGATATTGTTTTTACACTTGATTTTAAAACCGAAGAGTGCGAGATAAAACCAAAACCTGTCTTTCTTTCTGGCAGATACACAAAAACAATTAGAGGAATTCCACAAAAACAAAGGCCATGTGAAAATTGTGGAGGAAAAGGATGCTATGTATGCGAGTTTCACGGTATCTCAGAATTTGAAAGTGTGGAAGGTAAGATAGCCAAATTTCTGTACGAAAAATTTGGAGCACAGATGACAAAAATTACTTGGATTGGAAGCGAGGATGAGACAAGCTTGGTTTTAGGAAAAGGTAGGCCATTTTTTGCCAAAGTTATCAACCCGCACAAAAGAAAGATCAAATCTGAAAAAAAGATAGACCTTGGCGGCATCATTATGCACAATCTCAAAACAATAGAAAAAATCCCCTCTGATGTAATACGATTCAAGTCAGAAATAGAGATGGAGGTGGAAACTGAGAAGCAAATCACGCAATCTCAATTAAAATCCCTTCACAAACTAGAAAAGCAGACCATATCAGTATATGAAAACTCGGGAAAGAAAAACCAGAAAAAAATCTATCATATAAAGTACAAAAAAATGTCTGACAATTCTTTTTCTGTATTTCTGGAAGTAGATGGGGGAGTACCGCTAAAGCGATTTGTAAATGGCGCTGAAGTCGAGCCAAGCTTGACCAGTCTATTGGAAAATCAATGCAAATGCAAGGTCTTTGATTTTCATGAAATCTCACTTACAAATTAAGCATTTTAAAAAATAAAGATTGTTTTTACATTTAATTTTATCTCTAATTTTGTTAAAAAGGGGAAGGAACTGGATCTAACAGATCTGCGGTCCACTTGGTGGATTCACACATCCTGTATTATCCTTGGTTCTCATTTGCTTGCCTACCTTAACATCGCCATCAGAAGCCGTTGGTGTGGGAGTATGTTGACCTCCGGGCGTTTTGGCATTATTGTCTTGTGAGGAATTTGCAGAAATCCCAGTCAGTTGCAGAATTGCAAGAACAATTCCAGCTGAAACAACTGAGACAACTGCAATTATCACTGCAATCTTTACAGACTTTCTTATTGTTTTTTGTTCTGACATTTTTTGTCAAGTCTAAATTGTATGCTGAGATTATAACTTTTGATTAAATTGAAATTTAACTTAATTTTGCTGAAAATAATCTTAAAAACATATTCATTGATCAATAATTTTCAGATTTTAAAGATCTTTGAATGATTTTCTAAAAGTAAAAATCTGAGTCCTGCAAAGACTCACTACAAAACTCCTTGACAAATTTTATTTGAGCTTAAATTTTTCTTTAGATTTTGTTAAATGACAATGATTCATAGAACCTATCATAATCTACACGCTAAAGTTACATGTATTTGACAAATTGTGGATTCAAAAAGTTAACATGTGATTAGATTTCCCAAAATAACAACAGAAACCATTGAGAGCCTTTCATATAATTTAAAAGACCTTCTGTACTTGATAATGCAGAACAAGATTGCAGGAAAATAAAGAAGATAACATTGACACCATTTTGCTTGAGCATTTTGAGCGAGAGATATGGAGCAAAGTCCCTCATTTAGAAAAAAAATCAGACAAGGTGAGAGTTGTCAACGCAACACCCCTGATTGATATTACTGAAGATTTGAAGGAATGTGCAAAAAAAATATACGGACTGGATCTTGCCAATACCAATCTGCGAGTTTTCGGCAAGTTTGATTCTAACTTGCTAGCAGGCTCGATAAAAGTAAGGCCTGCAGTCCATATAGTCCATGACGCCATTGTTACAGGAAAGCTAAAGCGCGGACAGACCATATTTGAAGCAACCTCGGGTAACTTTGGAATAGCTCTTGGACAAATAGCAAAGCTCGGCCTAGATGTGGTTACCCTTGTTTCTAGAAAGCTTCAAGAAGGAGTGTTTGAGGAGTTGAGAAACGAGAAAATACGCATCCTAAATCTTGACATGGATATTTGCCCTGCTCCAGGAATGAAGGACAACCCAAATCTATTAGCTGCCAAAGCAACAGCTTCAAACATTCGCTCACAGCTCTCTGAACTAGGATTCGATCCTACAATTTTTGATAGATCAAGTTCTGAGGTAGAAGCACTTCTATCTGCTCAGGATATCATAAACTTGGCAAAACTTCTTGCAAAGATCTACAGCTGTTTCTGCCCAGAACAGTATGACAACGAGCTGAACATTGATGTTCATAGAACCGTGACTGCAGTTGAGATTGATCAACAATTGCGTGAACAGGGTCAATCACTAGTCGATTTTCAAATTGTCTGTACATTTGGTACAGGTGGCACATCGGGTGGATTGAGCAGATACCTGATGGAAAAATACGGCAAGAAGTCATTGCATGTCGTCTTTCCACTTGGTGATCAAGATGTTGCAGGAATAAGGACGAAAAGCAAAGCAGCGGGTTTAAAGTTCTACGAACCTGAACAATATGCAGGACAGCATGAAGCAGATTTTAGTCAGGCAAAACGTTTGCTCAAGTTTTTTGTAGACAAGGGTCACGACATGGGAGAAAGCAGTGCTCTTGCGCTTTACGCGGTGATGCAGATGGCAAACTTTGGTGGTTATGGAGGAAAGTTCGTCGTAATAATAGCTGATGGAATCCAAAAATACAGAAAGAATATGGTAACAAAAGAAAAACAGAACCGCATGCAGGTTAACCTGCAGGAAGCTGTCTCTAACATTGGAGACTATGACAGAGTTCTCTGGATTCACACACAATATACTCCACGCAAGGAAGGAATAGAGCTAATTGCAAATTCGCTGGGTATTGATGAAAGCAAGATCTATGTCCCAAAGGCAAGAGACGTGGAGCGTCTTTTGACAACCCAAGAGATTCCAGAAGGAATTGATGGTGCATTGGGAGGAGCTGATGGCAAGTCGTTGCTTGTTTGCATGATGGGAAATACCTCGCTTATGGTTGCTCAAGTACTTGCGAAAAAAGGAATCACGGCAGAAAGTTTGAATGGCGGAATAAACGAACTTTCTCAAGGTAAAGGCAAGCAAATTTCTGAATTGATACGCGTAGCTACCGAATAATAGGTTTTGGTAAGACTTGATATTTTTTTGGTCCAATTTTAGACCCGCTCAGTAAAATTCTAAAATTTATCATCGTTGATTTTGTAAAAATTTAATCTGCAAAATTCTGATCCGAATCTTGCTGATATGTAATTGAAAATGGTGTCAACGTTTTTTTATAGTCTGGGACTAGTTTGTTTCAATTGAATCCGCTACTAAAAGTTCAAGAGGCACACAAAAACAGTCTTTTGCCTGACAAGATCTATCATACCATAACAGAAAGGTTTCCTGTTGTTATATCCGGAATAGACAGAATAGAAAAGGCATCAGGAATCAACTTTCCGATAGCATATGTGGAACCGTCCATCGTACTATCACACTCTCATAGCTCAACTGATCTTGGAATTTTGTTTGCCAGGACAACTCCAGTTGTTGTTGCAGAAAAACTTGAAATCATAATTCAAATTACTGCGCCACTTGTAGCCTTTGGCTTAAAGGGAACAATACATGCCATTTTGGCTCACGAATTCTTACATTATCTGGAACTAGTACGACGTATATCAAAAATGGAAATTCTCTCTGATGAGCTTTCAGGAAATTTATTTGAAAGTACATATTCCGATGCAGCTAGACTTTTTGATCCAAGGGCAGTATTTGATGACAAGACCTTACTGTTGCATATAACAAAGAAATTTCCTGAAGGATTTAGAGACTACAAGCTTGAAGACAAGGTGGTAAAATTCTGGATAGAAAAAAACCTGCCAACCACAAAGATAACCATGGATACAAACATTGCCAAGATCCCATCAGAAATCCTTGCTAAAACAAAGATTGATCCAAAACTGGAATCAAAGCTTGATGAACTTGCACAAAAAATGTCCAAACTTCGCAGGAAAAAATATTATTAATTATTGTTTAAATTCAGTAAGACCGCATTTGCCGCAAGTGCGTCTGTTTTTGTGTTCTGACATGAACACTCCCTTGCCACATCTGTCGCATTCCTTTCGCAGTTTTTCTGCCTTTTCCCCTTTAACTTTGTAAAACTTGTATACATTGGGGCTCAAACCTTTTTTGCCTCCAGCTGTTTTCTTTCCCCCCGCCATTACGTACTTCCTTCCTTCTTTGGTTTGTCTTCATCTTTCTTTTCTTCTATTTTTGGCTTCTCTTCTACTTTTTCTGCTGGGGCTTCCTTTACCTCTTCTGCCTTTTCACCGCCACCTTTTGCCTTGTCTAGTCTTTGGAAAATTGCTGGCTTGACATGCTGTCTTGCCAATTTTTCATCGTCATAAATATAGAAAATGCCTGAAACCATCGGCCTTCCTGTTTCATTTTGTAATTTGATTGGAACTATGACTTTGCCGTCAAGCTTAAAGTGTTTTGATACGACATCAACTGCTTCTAGTTTTTTCAGTTTGCCAGCCAGTCCCTTAAACGTGCATGTAATTTCCCTTCTTGCAAGTAGGATGTTCTTTACATCACGTGTTACATCAATCATGGACATGTATTCCAAGTCCTCTTAATTGTTCATATAATCTTAACGGAAAATTGCTAACAAATTTAAGAAATTAAACCATTGTCTGCCTGTGGATCGTTTTATGATTCACCTGAAAAATTCAGGTTTTGTTCCGCAGGATGCAAAAAAGCTCCTGTCCCAAGCTGACAAGCTTGTTGCTGGAATGCATGCCATTGTAAGAGATACAAGGGTTTCAAGCAGATATGTAGAGTTTGATGTGTCAGTATCAAAAGAATACCTGGATGTTCTGGTAAAAAAACTCGAAACAATAGGTCCGCTTGACCATGTCAGACATGTAGTCGAAGAGGAAATGGAAAAAGAAGAGGCGGTAGAAAAGGGAAGAGAATATTTCAATTATGAAAGATATTGGGAGTGCCATGAAATCCTGGAAAGTGTATGGAAGAAGACATTCGAAGGCGAAAAGGACCTGGTTCAGGGAATCATTCTTGTCGCTGCAGCTTTTGTACACCATCAGAAAAATGAAGATGACATTTGTCTTTCAATTCTAAAGCGAGCGATGGAAAAGTTTGGTAATTCTTCTGGTAAATATTATAAAATAGATGTAGATGCTCTGCGAAGCAAGGTGTCTGAAATTATTAATTCTGGAAAAATAGTAACTTTTACTATTTAATTAATTTCAGGCACGATGTAGATTATCTTGTTTCAGAGACATTATATGATTAAATCATTACGCAGCTTTTCTAAGCAAGGGTTTTAGTTTTCTGCTTTTTCAGATTCTTCTTTTCCTTTTTTCCAAATCTGTATTTGTCCACCGTACACCTCGTTATCATAAATGAAAGACGGAATCTGAGAATAATATCCTAGTCTTCCTGTTTTGAACGTCTTTGGTGGAAGCGGTACTGTGTGTTCTTCTCCATTTGGCATTTTCAATGTTACAATTACAAAATTACCCTTTGGTTTATCATTAGTTGCGCTCAACAAATATTGCTGGTTTGACGGTTCTATAAAACGTTCCTGTAGTTGATAATTTTTATGATTTAATTAATTTCAAAGCAGTTTTTATCACATCTGAACCAGCAAGCAAACCAATTTTTCCTTTCTTTGCCTCATCTTCAGTAAACCGCGTGGTTCCATCTTTTTTGACCGAGTCCCCTGAAACCAAAACAGGAACCGGGTCATCACTATGTCCACGATTAATGCATGGCGTGGAATGATCCCCTGAAATCACAATTGAAACCTTTCCAGTATCAATGTTGTCAAGCAGTGTTCCAAAAAATCTCTTGTCTATCTCTTCAATGTTTTTCATCTTTCCTATCGCATCACCATCGTGACCAAACTCATCAGGGCCCTTGATGTGAACATATATTGCATTTTGGGTTTCCATTGCCTTTGCAGCAACCCTTGCTTTTTCTTCATAGTCAGTTAGGCCTCCAGCATTAAACGTCTTCATCTTCAAAACGTTTGAAATTCCAATCTCTACTGGCATGTCAACTATGCATGAAAACTTCATTGCATGCAAATCATTTATGGGAATGACATCAGGAAATTTGTTGCCAGCATCTCGCAATAATATGCTGTTCAAAAGTTTCTTTCCTTTTTCCTTACG